>JACQWW010000076.1 GCA_016209025.1 Elusimicrobiota bacterium
AATCAGGGTCCCCCGGATGGGGCAAACCGGTGATTTGGCTGTAGTATTGCCGGCTTTCTTGTTCCCAGGAGCTTGGGGCGTTGGCTGAGCCGGAGCAGGAGCCGCCGGTTATCTCCACAGCTTCCTCGCAGGCATTGTGAAGCTCGTCTAAAGCCGGACCTTTGGTTGAAGCAGGGACGGCTGGAACGGCAACGGATAGAACAGGGGATGGGTTGCTGTGGCCGGCCTGGACATTGGGCAGATCGGCGCCATCGAAGTAGGCGTGGGTGATTGATTTGGCTTCTTCGGTATTGGAGTTTAATATGCCCTGGGAAACCTCAATAGGCTGGGGCTGGGATTCTTCCCGATCGGCACGATCAATCGCCGCAAAAGCGTTTAGAGGAATAAGCTCAAGGATGAGAAGCCAAGATAGAAGACAGCTTAGGAGCCGGAAAAATAGGTTTGGATGTTTATGAATTTCCCTATCTCGACTTCTCATGGGTCACCTTAAATGAGCAAAACAAGCAAACGATCTGGCTTTTGCTCCCTGGTGACCCGATTTAAAGGAGTTCGGGGTGGAGGCCCGCGGGTCCTGCGTACTGCGCTATCCCGCGGTTACAAGGAACGAAAAAATTATAGCACACCACAGCGGTTTTTATTCGCCGCTGGTCACGTAGTTTGGGGTCTCCTGAGAAACTTGAAACTTAACCCCAAAGATTTTAAACACGAATTTGTAACTGCCCAGGTCCCTTTCCTTTTGTCACCCCCGCGAAGGCGGGGGTCCAGGCCTGGATTCCCGCTTTCGCGGGAATGACGACCTGGGTAGTTACACGAATTTTATTTAAATACTTCCGAGAATGGTTTGCGCGGCGGCTTTGCCGTCCAAGAGGGCCTGTTCCATGAAAGAGTACTTCCAGGCCCCGTAACGTCCGATGGAAAAAATATCGTGTTTTTGTAAAAAGTTGAAAATCTGAGGCAAAAACCGAGCCCGTTCCTTTGTGTAAATGACGTAAGCCGGAGCGATGCGCAGCCATTGTTTATGGGCGATCTCGTCGTCCGGCTTCATCCAACTCAAGGTTTTGAGCGTTTCGATGGCGTGATTTTGCATTTTTTCATAATCGAAGCCCTCACGTTCCAGCCGGACGAATTCGATATAAAAAGAACTCATGCCTTTTGGCGCCACCGACGAAGCGAAATTGCTTAAAACGCCGATACGGTAGAATGGAAATCTTTTTTCCGGGAAATAAACCCAGTGTTTGTCCGTGGGCCGGGGATTGGTGATGCCTAAATTGAGGTTATAAACCACGTTGTATCGGAGCGCTTCGCGCCCGGCCGCTTCAAGCCGGCTGTCGAGCCGGGGCCGCAGACGCTCGAGAAAAACATTCAAAGGACCCGTGTTGATCAGCCGGTCATAGGACCGGCGCAGGCCTTGGCTTGTTACGATCTCCTTTTTCTGCCAATGAATTTCAGCAACTTCGGAATTTAAATAAAGTTCACTGCCGCAGAGTTGCCGGGAAACGGCATCCGCCAGGGTTTGACTGCCGCCTTCCTTGGGATAATAAAAGGAAGCGTTGTAACCGAAGAATTTTTTTTGGTCCACCAGCGCGCCGTAAACGACCTCTTCGCGGGAGGGCACCGGAATGAATCCCCCGAGCCATTCGGTGGTCACTTTATCAAGATCCGTGCGCCAGAGCTTGCGGTTATAAGGCAGCATAAAGTGTCTTGATATCCCCGGGCCGAAGGTTGCCAGGCACCATTGCTTGAAATTTTGATTCCGCCTTGACACAGCGCGGCGATCCCGTGTTTTCAGAAAAGAAACAACGCAATCAGCCATGGTTTTGCGCTCAAGTCCGTAGGTATTGGCTTGAAAAGGGTAGCGGGTAAAAACGTCTTTTGAAAAAATCCAGGAATTGCGGTCAAGTTTATGGAGTTTGTTTTTTAGAAGGCCGTCCACGAGCCATTTTTTCGTGTAAGCGCTATGGACATGAAAAAGATGCCCGGTTTTGTCGAAAATAAAACCATTGACGCGGTCGGATCTGGAAAGCCCGCCGACTTTCGCATCCTTTTCAAAAATCACCCAGTTTTTTCTTAGATGGTATGCGGCCGACAAACCCGCCAAACCTGCGCCGATAATAACCGTGCTCACGGTTTAGGCTTGCAATTGGCGCCGATTTTATTTACGTCCACTTTTGTCAGGCCGCGGGCTATGACCAGCAGGCATAAGAGCAGGGCGCAATAAACAACAAGAGCGAAATGTTCATTATCAATTCTGGTGATGTAAAAAGCCGCCAGCGAAAGGGCCAGGGTCGCCGCGCCCATAGCGGCCAGGATTTTTCGGTCAGTTAGGCCCAGGGTTTGCAGGCGATGGGCGATATGGTCATGGCTGCCGCGAAAAGGTGACAGTCCTTGCTTGAGGCGGATGTACATCAAAAAGAACGTCTCGAAAACAGGCACACCGACGATTAAAATCGGGGCAAAGACAGCGTAAGGATTGCGGCTTGAATATGAACAGCCAAGGGTCAGAATCGCCAGGAAGTAGCCTAGGGAAAGGCTGCCGGCGTCGCCCATAAAGATTTTCCCTTTGGCGCTGAAATTATGCGGCAGAAAGCCCAGGGTGGCGCCCAAAAGCGCCGCGGCCAATATATTGACGTAGATATCTTCCGAAGGAAAACCTATGGCTAAAAAAGCGGCCGCGGCCACGGCAACCTGGGTGGCGGCGAGACCGTCTAAAATATCAATCAAATTAATGGCGTTGGAAATGCCGACGATCCATAGAAAGGTGAAAAAAACGGCTATATAAGACGGCGAAAGGAAATGGATGCGGATTGAAGCGCTGACGAGAACCGCGGCCGTTAAAAATTGGATTAGAAATTTCCATTTATAAGGCACTCCGCCGGGCATGGTGTCGTCGAGCAATCCCAAGGTGAAAATAATCGAAGCTCCGAGCAGGATATAACGGAAATTGCGGATCGTCCCTGTCGGATAATGCGTTAAAAACCTGGCCGCAATCAATACAATGATGACGGACAAAAAAATGGCGATGCCGCCCAAACGCGGCGTAGGCGCGCGGTGGGTTTTTAAATTCGTGTCCGGCAGGTCAAAACCGCCGAAAGTGCGGGCCAGCCGCCGAGTCAAAGGCATTGAAAGAAAGCTTAAGGCAAAGGCGCTTAAAGCGATGCTCAGGTAAACCATAGCTTTTATATTTTAGCCTTTAGCTAGAGTTCTTTGAAAACAAATTTATGTGTTGAAGGCACGGAAATTTCCATTCGGCATTTAATGCGCTGAGTCGGCACGATCACGCCGAATTGAGGGGAATATTTTCCGCCGGCTGTTTCCATCGGCATCAGCGTTTCCAGGGCGTATTTTTTGTTTCCAGGCGTTTCGATTTCTACGCTGCCGCCGGAACATCTGGACACGGAAACACCGGGCGCCAAAATAAAATTCCAAACTGCCCCCCACCCTGCCCCGTGTCTACCGCACGGGACTGCCTGCTGGACTGCCCTCCCCCCCGCTCCGCAGCCCCATTCCGGAGGTCTGGGACGTTTGGAGTCCCAGAGGGACGTGACGAGCTTCGGCGACGGAGGTAAGGCCAGATGCCTTGGCCGCCCTTGAGGGGGAGGGATAGGGTGGGGGGCCGGCACAATCTCATCTGTTATTTCCAAGGAAAATTTGGGGGATCCCAATTCGGCATGAAAACTGCGCCGGTGCGCGACCGGCGGCTTAAGCCTGGCATAGCCGTCATGTTCGCCGGCAAAAGCGAAGGCGCCGGATGTCTTGTCGAGGCGGCTCGAAATTTTTTTTGGGTGTTTTACGTCAAGACGCAGGCAAAACGGGCCGGCATCCATGCGGTTTTGTTCCTCGCCGCCCAAAATAAGCGTGTTATGACCGGCCGTAGAACGAAATTCATCTCTTAAAGCCCGGTCGCGCAGATAAACGCCGGTGCCCGGGTCAACGAAAATATCCTCTCCGTAAAGCATTAAATGGAATCCCAGCCGGTCGTTATGGGCATGGCCGCCGTTTCCTGCCTGGCCGTTGGCGGATAAACTGACGGCAAGAAAGTGTCCCGAGACGCGGTTGCGAGCGGCATAAATTCCGCCATCGGGCAATTCTTGATATTGGAAACGTTCTTGAGAGGCGGAGTTTTTTTCCTTGGCTTTTAAAATCATTGATTTCCACGCTTGCCAAGAATCGGGGCCCAGGAGCCATAAAGCTTCCGGTCTAAAACCCTCTCCCTGCGCAAGCGGGGAGAGGGCAGGGTGAGGGGTTTGATAGGGAGACCCCTCACCTTTATCCTCTCCCCGTTTCACGGGGCGAGGAGATTCGGGGGAGTTTTGCAATGTCGGTTTTTGAAGAGCCAAAGCGCCTACACACGTTAGATAGGAGTGATCAAGGATTGCCCGCTCCGGGGCCATGACCAGAAACCGGCCCGAATCATTATCGCCGAATTGCACGGCTTCGTTGTTTGTTTTTGTGTAAACGCCGATCGCTTTAATCATCTGCTGTAATTTTTTTACGAAACCATCGGGAATCAATCGTCCCTTATTGCGCCAAATCAAAAAGCAGAATAGAAAGAATTCGGTCACTAAGCGGTGATAAGAGGTTGAGCTTTCAAAATCCATGCCGTCGGGATAAATTTGAACGGCCATCTGTCTTTTCATTTCCATAAACGCCGAATCCCCCCATTCATCGGAAGCGTAAAAATGCGGATAAAATTCAGCCAGCAGCGCCAGCCCGGCCAAATCCGCCAGCCGATGATTGCCTGAGGCTTCAAGGTTTTTGGCGATATGCAAAGCATGGTTGAAAACAAATGCCGGCAAAATAGCGCGCAAGCGTTTGCACTCGTCGGGATGGCGTTCCAGCTCATTTTCCAAAAGCCCAACGGCAAAAAGGACATTGGCGGCCCGGATTGCCACATCCATAGTGCAGGCCCAATTGACGCCGTAGCCTGGAGGATTATTGCGGCGCCAATCTTCAAGCTGAAGCACGATTTCTTTGACAAAACGGCCGGCGCCCGTAAGGCAGGCGGCTTGGGCCAAGGTCGTCAGATGATGGAAACGGGAAAGTTCCCAAGGCAGTTTGACGTCAATGCCGTCAAATTCATTGAAAGGGCAGTTTAAATAAGTCTGGCGGGGATCCCACCGATAAGGATGAATCCAGTCATAATGCCAGGGTAAAATAGCCGGCTCGGCCTGAAATTTTCCGGCGAGTTCAATCGCCGAATGTTTTAAATTTCTAGGCTGGGCTTCAAGAATTTGATATTCACCGGCCAGATAGCGCTCAGCCTGCCTTTCAATGGCTTGGGCGTGGTCCGGGAATTCCCGTAGAATGAGCGCTCTAAGCTCATCCATTTGCGACAAAGGCCAGGCAGGGAAATGAATTTTCAAGTTGTCCGGATATAAATTTTTAGCTTCTTTTTTTAAAGCGAAACGGATTCTTGCCGGGCCGGCCCAGCCGGGACGCTTAAAATGCCTGACGTTGTCGAGATAAAAATTACGGGCATGGGATCGCAGTTTTGCCGCTGTCTTGGGCCAAAGAATACTAAGGGACCGTAAAGAAATTAGTGACACATTTGGCTGAGGCGATTTTGGAGCGAGACGAAGCCAAATTTTTTGAAGCATACTTGAAAAGTATGTTAGAAAAATTTGGCAAAGTCGCAGCCCAAAATCGCCCAGCCCCTTCGGGGGAAGCCGATATCGGGCCATCTGCGTCGTTGCTCGTCGCTTACGTGCCCTCTGGGCACGCCGCGCTCCTCGCGCCTAACATCTGGCCCAATCTCGGCTTCCCAAATGTGTCACTAATTTCTTTACGGTCCCTAACCGGCATTTGCCGCGCTTTTTTTATGTTTTCGGCCAATGACACGTTAGGAGCCCTATTGCGCCGGCGATTCCAGATTTCTTGCTTTTTGATCTATTAAAAATGAAAGCTCGGTGACCGCCGCCGCCTCTTCAAAGGAGATCGGCGCCTGCGGGAGCCTTCCTTTAAGGTGCTCGCCGAATAAAAGCCATTCTTCTTCAAATCCTTTCTGCGGCGCGGGCCGCGCCGTGTTCACAATAGATTGCCCGCCTATGGAAATTTTCAAGGTTTTAAAATCGTCAAGTAAGATGGTCCCGCCAGGCGTAAGAATTTCAAGGCGCTCTTTGCCCAGCTGTTTTGAGGGGGCTGCTCCATAATTGATCGCGGCGAGCGAGTCGCCGGGATAAGACAGAATGACTGAAACATTTTCCGTTAAATCGCCGTTTTTGCCGCCCAAAGACCGGACGTCAATATTTTTCGGCATCCAAGGACTTGCGGCAAGGTTCGTCGGCCGTAAAAGATAACCGGCCAGATCAAGCATGTGGCAGAGTTCGCCGATAATCCGGCCCCCTCCTTCTGCGCTTAAAACCCAGTGTTCTTTAGGGATATATTCGGCAGCCACCCGGTATTGAATCATCCAGGGCTTGGGCATGGCTTGCAGATGTTTTTTAGCGGTAGCGATTAACGGCGAAAACCGGCGGTTGAATCCGATATGAAACGGGACCGGCTTGTTTGAATAAATTTCTTTAAGGCGTTCAAGATCTTCCACGGTGGTGGCCATGGGTTTTTCCAAAAACAAAGCCTTGCCGGCTGTCAAAACAGCCGCGGCCTGGGCCGCGTGCAGGCTATGGCGCGTGCCGATAAGCACAAGGTCAATGTCGGGATTTGCCAGAACCTCTTTATAATCAGCCGTGGCGTTTGCTCTGTATTGCCCGGCGACGGCGGAAGCTTTTTCCGGACGTTTGTTGCATATCAATCGAATTTGAAAAGTTTCCGAAAGTTTGGCGATGATGGGCAGATGAACGCTGGTGACGAAATTCCCGGCACCGACGACTCCGACTCCAATCCTTGATGTTTTCGGTTTTGGCTTGGGGGTTTTTACGGGCAGCTTCGGTTCGTTTTGAGATGCCGGCCCATCATAAGAAAGAAGGGTTAAAATTGGGGCGCCCTGGCCGCGGCTTAAATTTTCATAAGCCTGGTCGGCTTGGGTGATCGGGTAAACCGCCTGAATAAGACCGGCAATATTTATTTTTTTTGCGGCGATCAAATCCAGATAACAGGCCATATTACGCTGGGCTGTCCAGCGCACGTAAGACAAAGGATAATCCTGTCCTTGTTCTTCATAAGTTTTGTCGTAACGTCCCGGTCCGTAGGAAACGGCGATATTGACGTTCAAATCCTTTTCATAAAAAATTTCCCGCGGCAGATCGGTTTTAAGATTTCCCAGAATCGTCACTTTGCCCCGGCGCCTCACCAGTTTGGCCGCCCATTCGAAAGGGCCGGCGTCTCCAGGCGCATGAAGCGTTAAAAGGGCGCCATCGGCCCCTTGGCCTTCGGTCCAATCAAAAATTTGTCTTTCAGCCGTTTTATCGGGCGCCGCGGCCTGCCATAGCCAGCCGCGGCTTTTGGCAAACTCCAAGCGGCCAAGGTCGCGGTCAATGCCGATGATTTTAAGTCCGGCTGCCTGTCCCATTTGCGCGGCAATCTGGCCGATAGCGCCCAAGCCTAAAACAACGGCTGTTTCGCCGATTTTTAGATCTAGTTTGCGGATGCCTTGAAGGGCGATGGCGCCCAAGGCAACCGTGGCCGCCTCTTGCGGCCCGACTTGCTGCGGCACTTTTACGCAAAGACGGCTTGAGGCCAGGATAAATTCAGCGTGGCCGGCAAATTGCCCTCCGGAGCAGGCGGCCAAGTCGCCGGGCGCGAAGCCTTCTGATTTAGAACCGCATGATTCAACGACGCCGCAGGCGGAATAACCCATGGGAAAACCTTCCAGCCAGCGCTGTTCAAATTTTTTCCATAAAGCGGTTATCCCGCGTTCTTTGGCGAACCGGAAAGCCTTTGATGCTAAATGCCAATTTTTAGCGATGTCGAAACTGCCGGATAAAACCAGGGCGGATTCGGTGCCGGGCGACAAGGCCGTGCTCAAAACCCGGATTTTAAGTTCATGCTCGGCAGGCTCTCCCGGCATGGGCACATCAGCCACGACAATCTTGCCCTTTTGTAAGAGTAATTTTTTCATTTTAATGCGCCTTTAAAATCCAGGATAAAATCATGGCCTTTTTCCGAGATGATTTTTTTCCAATTAACTTGAAGGAATTCCCGGTGATTAACCAGCAAGGCGATGACGTCGGCTTTTTTGAGTCCTTGCTCTAAATCAACAAACGGCAAATCATCCGATTTCGGAGCGTGTGGGTCGGCGATCATAAGCTCGACGTTTTTACGCTTTAGGAAATGCCGGGCAATAAAAAGACCCGGACTTTCCCGAATATCATCCACGTTGGCTTTATAAGTTATGCCCAAACATAAAAGAGCTGATTTTTTCTTGCCGGCCGCTCCAAGCGGGACTCGCCTTCGGCGGGCCGCGGCAAGGCTTTTGGTGATTTTTGCGATCACCCGCCAAGGTTTGGAGTCGTTTATCGTTCGAGCTGTTTTTACTAGACGAGCCTGCGCCGGGGCCGCTTGAGCCAAAAACCACGGATCAACGGCAATGCAGTGTCCGCCCACCCCGGGGCCGGGCTGTAAAATTTTAACGCGTGGATGCCTGTTGGCTAGGCGGATTACTTCCCAGGCGTTGATCCCGATGTGTTCACAGATCGCTTCGATTTCATTGGCAAAGGCGATATTGACGTCTCGAAAAGCGTTTTCCACGAGCTTGATGGTTTCCGCGGTGGCGCAGTCGGTAAGATAAATCTCGCCTCGGGTAAAACTGGCGTAGATATTTTCGGCTCGCCGGCAGCTTTCAATATCAATGCCGCCGATAATCCTGTCGTTTGAAACAAGTTCATGAAGAATATTGCCGGGCAAGACGCGTTCCGGACAATGAGCGATGGAAATATCGCCGGGTATGCGAAGCTTGCTTTTCGCCAAAATCGGCATGACGATATTTTCTACGGTTTTCGGAGGCACGGTTGATTCAATGATGACGAGATTGCCGGGCCGCAGATAAGAGACGATGCTTTCAGCCGCTTGTTGGACAAAAGACAAATCCGCTGTTTTTTTACCCCTTCTGTTGAAGGGACTGCCCTCTCTGCTGAGAGGACCCGTAAACTGGCCTGCTGGACTGACATGATTATGCGGGGTAGGAACGCAGATGATAAAAACGTCGGCCCGGCAGACCTTTTCGTTTACTACGAGCCGGCCGGATTGAACCGCTGCTTTAACAATGGTATTTAAACCAGGTTCTTTAATATGGGCTTTGCCGCAGCGAAGGCTTTCAAGGATTTCTTTGCGTTTATCCACGCCGAAAACTTTAAAACCGTGCGTCGCTAAAATGCTGGCAGTCGGCAGGCCGATATAACCTAAACCTAGGACGCAAATTCGTTCGTCACGCATATTTCCTTCTATCTTACACAAATTCCCTCTTGTCTTTTTTGGTAACTACTCAGGTCCCTTCCCTTCGTCACCCCCGCGAAGGCGGGGGTCCAGGCCTGGATTCCCGCCTTCGCGGGAATGACGACCTGAGTAGTTACCTTTTTTGAGGTTCAAAATAAACCGGCTTTCCTGGACAAAAACGATCAAGGTGACGGCGAACATGAAAAAATAAATCAAGCCATGGGTGGTCACAAGAAAAGCCAAGGCTTGACTGCGTCCGATGCCCATGTTTCCCATGACCCAGGCCCCGATGAATTCATAAAGACCAAGGGCGCCGGGGCTTAGCGATGAGGCATAGGCGAGCGTGAGAGTGACTTGCAAAAAAATAAGCTGGGCAAAACTTATTGGAATGCGGAAACCATATGACATTGACCAGAGCAAGACGAGATCGGTTGACCAGATAATAAGGCTGAGTAAAAAAGCCTTTAGGAAACGTCCCCAAAAAACTGATTTTATTTCAAGGATTTTAACGGACAGGCTCTGCCGGTAAAAAGCTATCTTGGCACGAATACGGCCGATATCAAACACTAGAACAAAAAAACATATCAGCGTCAGACAAAAAAAGGCAATGCCGCCGAATTTTAGCCATGGTTGGAAACGATCGGCGCCGCTCGGCAGCGTCGCCAGCCATTGTCTAAAAAGCAAGCGGTTGGCGCTGAAAGCGCATCCCATAAGAATTATCAGACATAAAACGTCGAGCAGTCTTTCGGTAAAAATGATCAAGCCTGCTTTTAAAATGCCTAAGCCGGCGCGGCGGGAAAGATAGAGTATCTTGACGAGTTCTCCGATGCGCAGAGGTATAAACGAGTTGATGCCCAGCGCAATGATTACGCTGCGAAAATAAAACGGCAGGTTTTTAAGCCCGCCGTCGCCGAGCCAGGCGATTCTCATGCCTCTAAGGATCATCCCGGCAAAAAAAACAAGGCAGGCTGGAACCGCAAATATGGCGGACATTTGCCTAAAGGATGTTTTCAAATTTTGCCAGTCAACATTTCGAAAGGCCAGATAGAATAAGACGACGCCTAAAATCAAACCGGCCAGACCTTGAAGCAATTTTAATTTTACCGAGGAATTTTTCATGACGGTCCCCAATCTGCGCCTTTTATGAAAAGAGGCAGGTATTCGCGCATCGCGCTGAAATAACGAAAACCGCTTGCCGAGCGTTTTCGGCGGTAATCGAGAAAAAACGGAATTTCAACAACCATAGCGCCGAGGCGCGTAAGTTTCAGGAGAATCTCAAGTTGAATGGCAAAACCTCCGGCTTTAAGAGCTGATTTTCCTTGAGCCTGAAGCAGATTTTTAAGGGCCTTGGCCCGATAACAGCGAAAACCGGAGGTCGTGTCTCGAATGCCGCGTATAGCGGCAAAGCGCCGGGAAAACAACAAACGGGCGAATTTTGCTATCAATGACCGGACAAAAGGCATTCCTCTTTCGCCGGAATTCGGTCCACAGAAGCGTGAAGCTATGACCACATCGGCCTGCCGGCGCTTAAGGGTTTCGATCAGAGACGGGATAAATTCGGGGGGATGCGTTGCGTCGGCGTCGAGGCTGACCACCTGATCGTCGTCTTTCATCAGCGGCGCTTGAAAATTGAGCGCTTTGCGCAGGCTCGACCCAAGTCCTCGATTGACCGGTTGGCTGATGATTTTCAGCGGCAGGCGGTTTTCATAGTTTTTAACCGCCGATTCCGTTTTATCCGAAGAAGCGTCGTTGACCAGCACGATATTCAAGGGAACCGCCGCCTGCAGACGTTCGAATGATTCCATTAATGAGCCGATCGCCTTCTCTTCATTGTAAGCGCATAAAACAACGTGCAACACTTTACGAGGAGGAATGTAGAATATTGAATGTAGGATATTGGCCTGGGAATTTGGATTTAGGCAAACTTTTTTCGTTCTCCCTATATTCTATATTCCACATTCTATATTCATCTTTTTGGCTATGTGATAGGTTTTAATATTTTGGCTGAACATGAAACTTCGCGCCATAAGATCGGCGATGATGCCGAGAAACAAAAACATGATGGCGGCGCAGGCAAAAAACAGGCCAAGAAAAAAAAGCGGCGACAGCCAGGCGCCGCCAAAAACGAGGCGTCTTAAAATGACGAAACATTCGACGGTAAAAGTCGAACCGATTAAAATGAGCCCCATGAAGCCGAAAAAATGCATAGGCCGCGTTATGTATGAGAAATAAAAATTCAATAAAAAAGCGTCAAGAACGACCTTCCAGGCGCGCGCCGCAATGGAATATTTGGATCGCCCGATCGTTCTGGGCCGGTGGCGCACCGGCAGTTCGGTGATTTTCAAGCCGGTCCATGCCAAGTAAGCCGGCAAAAGGCGGTGCATATCGCCCATGATTTGGAGCTGCTTTAAAGGCCGGCTTTGATACGCTCTTAGGGTGCAGCCGTAATCGTGTAGGAGGACATTGGTAACCCGGCTGACAATCCAATTGGCGATATGGCTCGTCCAAACGCGTAGTCCATAGTCATGCCTTTTCCGTCGCCAGCCGCAAACAACCCCATATCCTTCTTTCAATTTGGCCAGTAAAGCCGGAATCTCCGCCGGGTCGTTTTGCCCGTCGCCGTCCATGGTGACTATGATTTCGCCTGAAGCATGCTCGATTCCGCAGGCCAAAGCCGCAGATTGTCCGAAATTTTTGGTTAGTTTTATATAAGTTATTTTTCCTGCGCCGGGACCGAGCTTTTTGACTTCTACATCGCAATCATCAGAACTGCCGTCATCAACCCATATTATTTCCCAAGGCATTTCCAATTTGCCGAGAACGTTTTTAAGCTCTTCGAACAAAGGTTTGATATTCGGAGCTTCGTTGTAGATAGGAATAATAATAGAGATCATTATGGAATTGAATCATTTTTCTTGATGATTTTGATAAGTTTCGCATAAGTTTTACGGTATGGCTCTAGGCGATGCGCCCGGTCCGCGGCCCAGGCGGCCCAAGCCCGGCGCACCGGCGCTTTTGCGGATAAGGCATATTCCAATTTAGCCAGATCGCTCCAAGCTTCGGGATCGAGGTTGTCCCAGCGAAGCGAACGGCGGATGGAGAGATGGACTTCTTGGGAAATCTCAGGCATATAGTGAGCCCACATGGCCCAGATGCCGCCACGGACCAAATGATACCGGCTTAATGTCAATTGAAACGAACCGGCTGTTACGATGACGGCTAGAATAATGCCTAAGAGGAAGGGTAGAGCGGGCAATGGGGTCAGGTCTTCATTTGTCACTTGTTGGCAGGAACTAAATGGCGGCCACAGTTTGTTGTAACAAGTGACAAATGAAGACGATGTTCGAATCATAGAAACCGGTGATAAAAACGATAAATAAAGTCGTTTTTAATTCCATGGGCAGCCTGCTGGGCAAAAATTGCCTCCAAGCGAAAATTAAAAAGACGAATAAAATTCCCCCAACGACTCCCCAGTGGCTTAATAATTCCAAATAAACATTGTGGCTGAAATTAGTATTCAGCTCAATGCGGCTTGGTTTATATAAAGGATAAAGTGAAAAAAAACCTCCTTTATAAATATTGCCGGTTAAAGGGCTGTCGGCAAACATGGCCAAGGCTGAACCCTGCCATTTTAATCTGTCGGAAAATGATTCCGGATGTTTTACGGCTTTGACGGCAACCGCGGCCAGACAGCCCAAAATAAGCGCCGTTGCCGCGACTTTTGGAAGTTTTTTTATACCAGCCAAAAGCGCAATATATGCCCTTGCCTGGTATATTATGACGGCGGCGGCTAGAATTAAGGCAAGGATAACGCCGAACGACCGCGTAAGCAGCAGAGTGATTGAATAGGTTGCCGCCATCAAGGCAAAAAAAAGCCTTTCCTGCCGGGTTTTTGAGCGCCAGCAGGAGGCCAGGGAGCAAGGCAGCAACAGGGCCATGTGCATGGCTAGTATATTGGCGTTTGACAGAGCGATGCCGTCAATGCCTGAGGCCGGGTAAAAAATCCGCACGCCGATGAAAACGCAGGCAACAAACCAGCCGCCTGCCATAATCGTAAAACGCAGTAAATCATGATCGGCATCGAATGAGTAGGCCGATAGTGCTGATACATAAAGCACAACGGAGGCGGTGGCCAGGCCGGATTCTTTGGCCGCGCTAGGCGCATGCCGGCTTATCAGCGCCAAATATAGGCCGATAGCCGTCAAAAGAAAACACAAGAGCGGAACTTTCTCGATGCCGGGATTTTGATTTTTGCCGGCATTGACGATAAGAACCGCCGTCACCCATAAAGCGAGCAGGGTGGCCGCGGCTGGGGCCGTCAGTCTCGGCGCCAAGCCATAAATGACCGGCACAAACATAAACGGCAAAGCCGTTGCCAAGCCCGCAAAATGCCGGGGATGAAAAATCGGCGAAACTTCAGACACAATATTAAATTAGAATAAAGCTTTATGCGCCAGCGTATCTTTTACAATTTTTTACCTCCTGTTCTAGCCGGTTTGACCGCTTTTTTTGTTTATTTCCCCGCCTTGGACAACGGCTTTGTTAATTGGGACGATTATGGAAACTTTTTGCAGAATTTTCATTATCGCGGCTTGAACCTGGCCAATCTTAAATGGATGTTTACAACCTTTCATGCCGGCCACTATATTCCTTTGACATGGATAAGTTTCGGCTGGGATTATCTTTTATGGGGCTTAGACCCTTTTGGTTACCATTTGACGAACAATCTTTGGCACAGCCTCAACACGGCCCTTTTCTATTGTTTGGCCAGGCGGCTGTTGAGCCTGCATTTTCCGGAAAAATATTTTTTCGGGCCGGCTGCCGGCGCCGTTTTTGCTTCACTTTTTTTCGCTCTTCATCCTTTACGGGTCGAGTCGGCGGTATGGATAACCCAGCGGCGAGATCTGCTTTCAGGTTTTTTTTTGCTGCTTTCTTTTTTGTTTTATCTTAAAGCAAAGGAAACTCATGACCGGTCGTGGCTGAAAGCGGCTATGGCGGATTATGCCTTTTCACTTATCTCTAAAGCCTCCGGGATCGTTTTTCCTTTTTTGTTATTGATCTTGGATTGGCATCCTTTGAAGGAACACCGGCGTTCGGGCTGGAAATTTTTAATTATTGAAAAAATTCCCTTTTTTGCCGCTTCCTTTTCGGCTGCGGCCTTGGGTATTGTGGCCATGACGCATGGTGCGGCCATGCAAACTACGGCCCAGCACGGCTATCTGGCGCGTTTCGCCCAGCTCGGATTTAACTTGGTTTTTTACCCGGCCAAAACATTATTCCCTTTCAATCTCTCTCCGCTATATGAGCATCCTTTCCATTGGCAGCCTTGGCAGTGGTCAACGCTGGCCGCTTGGGTTTTCGTAATTTTAGTAACCATAATCTTCTTAAAGCGGGTGCAAAGCCAGCCGGCGCTTTGGGCCGCTTGGATTTGGTATGTGGTGGCGCTTATTCCTGTCTCCGGCGCGGCGCAAAGCGGCGCTCAGTTTGCCGCTGACCGCTATAGTTATCTTTCCTGCTTGAGCTGGGCCGTTTTAGCCGCAGGCGCCTTGACCTGGGTCCTGCGCCGTTACCGCGAAAAGGTTTTAGCCGTGGCCGGGACTTTGTTGGCGGCCGGCCTTTGGCTTATTATTATTGCCTTGTTGACCGGTCGCCAAATACCGGTTTGGAAGAATAACTTAAACTTCTGGAGCCGGATCGTCCAAACAAATCCTGATTCATCAAGAGCGTGCCATAATCTGGCCATCGCACTTTTTCAGGACGGCCGTTATGAGGAGTCTTTGGGTTTTTTCAGGAAAGCCGTTGAGATTAATCCGTCAAATGCGCTGGCTTGGAAAAATTTTGCCGTTGTTTGCCGATTGACCGGCCGTTGCGAACAGGCGGACCCTAAAGCAAAGCGGCATCTGGATTCGCTTAATCAATAATTTTCGGCGTGACAAAAACCAGGAGTTCCGAACGCGGATCATTGCGGGATGTTTTCCGGAAAAACCAGCCGATGATCGGCAGGTCTCCTAAAATCGGCACTTTGATTGTTTGCCGGTCTTTGGTTTCCAAAATCAAACCTCCTATGACCGCGGTTTCATTGTCTTTTACGATTAAATTGGTGGTAGCTGTTCTTTGATTTATGGCTGGAGCCACGCCTGCCAAACCTCCTGTGCTTCCCAGTTGGCTGACCGTCGGCGTTATCAGCATTTTAACGTGCCTGTCTGAAGTGATGGTAGGCCTGACCGACAAAGTAACGCCTACGGTCAAATAGGATGCGCTTTGAGTCGTGCCAACGCCCGGGCTGACTGTTGTCTGCACCGTCGGTATTTGCTGGCCGGCATTTATTGTCGCCAATTGGTTGTTAAGAGTGACAATTCTCGGGTTAGATAAGACTTTAAGCTTACCTTCGCGTGCCGCCAGGCTGAGAGCTGAGGTCAAAAAAGTCGTATTAGTCACCCGGCCAAAGGTAATGCCCATGGTTTGCTGGGCCACAGCGCCAAGCGGCAGACTGATTGTCGCCATGGCTTTATCCAACTGTAGATCGATGATTTTTGCTTCAATTGACACGGCTTTCGGTTTGACATCAAGTTCTTTTATAAATCTGGCAGTTTGTATCAAACCTTCGTCCGTGTCTGTGACGATTAAGGCATTGATATCGTTGGCAATCAAAATATTCCCTTTCCGGCCTTCCAGGCTGCGGATTGAATCAAGGTGTGTTTTCATTTCCGAAGCGGTTATATAGTTAAGAACGAAAATTCTTGTCTGAGTGATTGCCCGTTGTTTTTCCGCCAAGTAACTCGTCTGTCCCATAACCTGAATGATATTGCTTCCGATTTGATTGGCAACCATTTGCCGCATGGAAAGAATGGTTTGGAAGGCTTCATTAAAAGGAACTTGTTCTAATTTAAGAGTAATGGTGCCGGTAACATCAGGCGCCGTCAAAAGATTGAATCTTTTGTCTGTCAAAGATTCAAGTTTTTCGATCAAAATGGCCATGACGGTCTTAATGTCCACATCCTGAAAGTTAATATCAACGGGAGTTATCGGCAGATTGCGCAAGATATCGCGCGAGGCATCCTGGGCGGTTTCCCGGTCTGTTTCGTTGTTTGAAGATTTTTGGGATTTTTTCGAGATCGTTTCAGTTGTCTTGCCTGATCCCTGCTGTCCAGGGACAGGCGGCGGCGCCGGAACAAAAATGGCCGGTTTTGCTTTATTATTTACGTCGGAACCTTCGGCTGAGTTTGATCCCAATTCGAGAGCGATGGTTCCGTTAAGTTGGCTTGTTTGATAGGAAAGAGATTCGGCGAGATCAACCACCACCCTGGCGATATGCTGCGGCACTCTGGCGAATTGGGCGACGCGCACCTTTTCAATAGGCGTTGATTCGCCCGCATCAGGACTCAGATGATCCGTAAAGCCGGCGGGAAGCCAGGCATCATAAAATTCGACGACGATTTTAGGCGGAGAGGCGATGGCGAAAGTCTTGTATTTTGCCTTGGCCCCTTCGGTTTGGAGTAAAATTTTTCGGCCGTCAATCCGGACGCCGGATAATTTTGTCGCCGCTTTCCACGTTTCTTCTTGGGAAGCGGCCAGACTGCCGGGGAAATGAAAAAAAACGGCGATGACGGCAAAATAATAAATTATCATGGCTTGGTTTCCTCCTTATCTTTGGGAAAACTGACGACGCTTATCAAAGGATCGCCTTTGACTTTTTTAATGACGACATTATCTTTTTCAATATCGGCGGCAAACGAAGTCAGCACCATGCCGCTTGACATATGGCGGATTTTCGATCCTTTGACCACGTAGCCGTTATTGGCATCGGCGGCATCGGCAAGCCAAGCGATCGAATCTTTGCGGCTCGCGTCACTGAGCATGGCTCGTATCACCAAATTATCAGGGTTGAAGATTTTTTCCAATTCTTCAATCGTCTCAAAGGTTTTAGAAGGCGCTTTTTCCGCGGCCATGGCCGCCACACCGCCTCCGGCGGTTAAAATAGGCACGAATGGGTCTCTTAAGCTTTTGGCTTGATAGGTGTATTCAGAAGCCGGCGATGTGCTGGTTGTCTGGGACGGCTGCGCCCCGCAAACAGAGCAGGCGAAAAAGACAAAAATCGCGCACAAGCGCACAAACGTCGGACCTGTCAGACGCGTCCGACATACGTGAGCTTGGGCGCTTGAAATTTTCATTTTTATCCGCCCTTATATTGAAATGTCACAAGCGTAAGACTGGCGCTGACGCTGGTCTGCGGCCTTTCAGGAGTCGAGGCGGCCGGCGAAATGGAAAGATTCCTGGCATGAAAAATGCGTTCTGTTTTGCCGAATGCTTCCAAAAACATCGCTAAATCGTGATAAGAGCCCGTCACGGATATAGCGAAGGGAATTTCGTAATAAAGTTCGGACGATGAAATAGGCTGCGGAGCAATTGATCCCATCTGCAGCCGGTGGCGGCGGGTCAATTGATCAATGATTTTTAGGATGCCCGGCATATCCTGTTTTTCAGGAAGCTTGGCTTTCAGGGCTTGCCAGGCCGTTTCAGCCTGTTCGATTTCAATAAGCAGGCGCTCGCGTTTTTTGGCGCGTTTTTCCAGTTCATCAACGCGGCCAGTGAGATCAACCACCTTCGCCTTGTTCTCTTTTATTGATTCCATGTTTGGTTTTAAAAAATATTTGAAATAAACAAATCCGACCAACGCGGTCATTAAAACAGCCACGGCAATCTGCTGAATTTGTTCTTTGCTGAGTTTCAATTTGCCCATTATGGTTTATAAGTTAATTTCATAGGCAGGGTTGAGGCGCTATCCGTATTGGTGATGGCGCCTATGGAAATATTGGAAAAGCCGGGTGACGATTCAAGCGTTTGCAGCCATTGGATGATGGAGTCCATGCCCAGGGTGCTTGCCGGGATATTCAGATCATATCCCTGTGAAGTCTTCATGGTTGTCAGGCCGCCGATCCATATTTGATTAGGCGGCAGGCTCTTCACCACCGCTTCCATTATTTTGGGATAGTCGAGACGCCCCGCTAAAAGAGAGCCGACAACCGTGTTTTTGGCCAAGATGGCGCTTTTTTTTGCTTCAAGAGCGTCAACTTCCCGCGCCACTTCTTCTAATTGTTTTAGGCGCGCTTCAAGCGTTTGAACATGTTTGGCCAAGGTTCTCGATTTATGATAAATGGTGCTTGATACGGCCAAGACGCCCACACAAATTGTTCCGCCGAAAACAGCGCCCAGCTTGCCGATAGCGGCTCTTTTTTGTTTTTGAATATATTCCAGCGGAATTAAATTGATTTTAATCATACTCTCCTCAATCATTTCGAGTGTAACAGGGGGTTGCTAAAAATTCAAGGGGAAATCGGAAATTTAAGGAAAAGCGGCAGGCGAGCCCCGAGCCAGAGGTAAATCACCGCGGCCGCGCCAAGAAAAGGGCCGTAAGGAATCGGATCTTTTCGGCCAAGACGTTTCTTTATCAGCAGCGGCAGAGCATATATTACTCCCAGGGAAGATGAAAGAATAACAATCGGAAAAAAAGACCGCCAGCCAAAAGCGGCGCCGATGGCCGCGGCTAATTTTACATCGCCGCCTCCGATGGCTTCTTGTTTGTATATTTTTTCTCCTAGAAAGGCGAAAATATAATATAAGCCGCCTAAAACAGCGGCGCCCAAAATCGAATGCCGGATTCGCAGCGCCCACGTCGAAGGTCCTAGCATTAGATTGAAAGGAGCAAACAAAATCATGGCCGCGGTTAAGCCAAGGCTTAAAATATCCGGTATCGTATAAGTCTTGAAATCTATCATAGCGACAGATAAAATGATCGTTTGGAAAATTAGAAATCCGCCGGCCGCGACCATGCTTTGAAAATCATTGAAGCCGAATTTCCAGGCCGTGATCAGCGCCAGGCAGGCTGCGGCGGCTTCTATAAACGGATAACGCCGGGAAATTGCGGCCCGGCAATGGCGGCACAGCCCTTTTAAAAGAAGAAAGCTGACAATCGGGATGTTGTCGTAAAAGGCGATCGGGGCATGGCATTTAGGACAATAAGAATGAGCCGGCTCCCAGGGAAGGCCGCCGCGGGGCAGCCGCCAAATCAAGACATTGGCAAAACTGCCCAAAATAGCTCCCATGACCGCCGCAAATAGATAGTAAATTGCCGTCATTTAAGCCATTTTGAAAACCAATCGGCGATTTCGGCTCCATAAAATTTATGACCGAAACGATGGACGATGAAATAAAGCCGCGTCTTTGCGGAATTGCCGTAGGCTTTGAACAAACGATTGGCATTTTGATCGGCAAGGTCAAAAGGTTCCACCGCGTCTTGGAGACCGTGTTCGATAAGAATGGGTCTGGGTTTGACAAGAATAGCCGCTTCAGTCTTGTCGCCGAATTGCTCAAGCAAAAACGGCACGTAAGTGTCGGGAGTCTGCATAGCGGCTTTCTCGTCAAGCAGAGACTTGAATGATCCGAAACAAGAGCTTAAATATAAGACTTTGATTCTTTTATCCAAGGCCGCGGCAAACAGGGCCAGATTGCCGCCCATTGACCAGCCTGCGGCCCCGATGCGCCGGGCGTCAACATCAGGACGCCGGGTAAGATAATCAAGGTGACGCAAGACATCGGCCACGCGTTCGCCTAACAATGTTTTCCCCCCAAGCATTAATTTAAAAGCCAATTTAGTTTCTTGCCGGGTATTGTTCGGTTCCCAGCGGACTTCCGGGACCAAAACAGCAAAACCTTGATGAACCAAGGTCAGGGCTGCGGGCCAGACAAATGTTGAGGTTGTTATGCCGACCAGATCGCTCGCATGGCTTAAATGACCGTGTAAAACGATAACGGCCGGGTATCGCGCCGTTTGACCCGGCGCGGCGCCGGGAACAAGAAAATAAGCGGTTGAGGCATCCGGCGGGTTTCCCATTTGAAGGGTCTCGATTGTCACGTTTGCTGAAGATAAAATCAGGGGCGCCAAAAAAGATTGTTGGTATGATTGTTTACTCAGGCTTTTGACGTTATTCCAGGAACAAAAAGTTCCGATTTTAAGGGCCCCGGCCAGTTTCCGGCCCGGCGAAAATTTTTGCGTCACATATGCCGCGAGGAATATGATATTGACAAAAAACAAAATAAAAAACGCGCGCCATCCGTGCCTCATGGTTTTAATGCGGCAAGACAAAATTTTTCCATTTCAGGGTCCTGGTCGCGTTTGGCCAAGTTAAGGGCAATCTCGAATTCCTGATGCGCCATTTGCTTTTCACCGGTCATTCTATAGAGCTGCCCAAGGCGCCAGTGGGCCGGCGTATGGATAGGAAAGGCCCGGATAGCGTCTTTGGCCGCGGCAATTGCCTGGGAATATTTTCCGTTTTCAGCCAGCATTAAAACAAGGGCGTCGTAACCGCTCATCAGCGACGGATCATCGCGTAAGGCTTGGCGGAAATATTTTTGGGCCGAATCATGTTTTTTTTGCCGCCAAGCCGCATATCCTGATTTAAGCAAATGAAGGGCTTCTGAAAATTTTTTTCGATCAGCCGCGATTTCAAAAATGAAAGTTTTTTCTCGGTCGTTTCGGTAACGGAGTCTATAACGGCTTCGCTGCATCAAAAATTTACGGCGCAGGCTTCTTTGACGTCGTTCTGCCTGTCCAACCATGCCTGCCGTTGCTATGTCGGCTTCCGTGCCGCGGAAAAAAAGATAATTAGCGCCGCTTTCGAGAAGAGTATGACAGTAAGCGTCAGGGTGCGGCGTTCTGGGAAGCTCGCATCCTTTACGTTCGGTATATAAAAAAATTCTGGCCTTAGCCGTCGAGCCGATTACAGCGGAAGGCGGCAAATTGGCTCTAATCCAGGCAAAGGACTCTGCCGGGAAAAGAAACGACGGTTTGACTTTTCCGCCAAATTTTTTAGGGATTTGATAACGCAACTGGCCTAGACAGGCGCCTATTGAAAAAAATCCGATTCCCGCTGCAATCAGCCATGGAGTCAGTCGGTTTAGACGTTGCGTTGATTTCAATTTTGTTTGAAAAACATCCCAATGGCTTAAAAGAATAATGAATAGGATCGGCGTCAATGGGTAAAGATAACGTTGGTCTTGATTAATCCAGAAAATGTGAAAAATCAGATAGAAGAAAACGTACAAAGCATTAATGTCGTTCATCCTGGCTCTGATGACAAGTATAAGCGCAAAAACGCAGCTGATGAGTAAAAAAAGCGGCGCCAATATAGCTGAAAATCCGCTGCCGGCCGATAAAAAGCCGAATGGCAAAAAAACAAAAAAAGGGATCATTTTTCCATAGAAAACGATATTATCCGATACCACCGTGGAAATTGCCGGCAAAGGATTCGCGGTGGCTCTAAGATCATCCACCCATTGCTGGCTGAAATGAAACGAGGCAAAAGCGGCGCTGCCGCCCGTGTCAAGCTGGGCGAAATAGTTTCGGATCAACCATGGAATGACCGCCGTTGAAAAAATTAGAAGAACCTTTATAGCCGAAGCAGGCCGCCGGCTCGCGGCAAGCGACACGACGCCGGCCGCAAGCAAATTAAGTCCTGCCGGGCGGACCAAGAAACAAGCGGCAGTCAAAAAAGCGAACAAATACTCTTTCTCTTTTGAAAAAGCTGAAAGAGCAAGAAGAGACAAGACAAGGAAGGCCGGTTCGGACATGACAGCGCCTGCGTAATTGCTCGTAAAAGGATGCAGGGCCATGAAGACGGCAAAAAAATAAAGACGGCGATCGTTTAAGTCTCTAGCTGCCAGCTTTAAAGCCAATAAAAAAGAACAAAACGAAAGGATTAGCGACAGTAATTTTGCCGAAAAGATATTGTGGCCGGCAAAAAGACTCCAGGCCGCGATAATAGCGGGATAACCCGGATAGTAAGCGGTCAAGGCGGGTTCGCCAGGAACAGCCAAATCGGCGTAATGGCCGTTAAGAAGACTCTTGGCGGTGAGAAAATAATACGCATCATCATGAAACAATCCGACAAAATAATCTGAAAAATGAAACAGGCACAAAGATAAAAACAAAAGAACCGGCCATAAATAAATTTTTGAAACCGAAACCCCACCCTCGAAGAGGGTGGGGTTTAAGCTGTTTTGATTTTTCAGCGGGTGTTCCAAATTACGCTTTTACTGTCGTTGTGGGTGCAGCCGACATAGAAGTGGCCCCAGTTGGCGGAAGTGTTGCCGTCAACGTAGAACCATTCGCCATTGTCGCTTGACGAGCTGAATTCACTTCCGGTCGTCACAGATGTGTTTTTGCCATGCCCCGTGTTAGAGACGTCGGTGAAGGCCGGCACTAGGATTTCAGGCATTGCCTTGAGGTATTTCTGGTTGGCGGTCAATGACCCCAGGGCATCAACCGGGCTTTGGCCGTCGCTGTCGCCATAGTAGATTGACAGAGCGCTTCTGACCGCCGTCAAGTTGCCTTTAGTCTTTCCTTCTTGGGCTTTTTTCACAAGGTCCGCGAACTTAGGGATCGCGATTGCCGCGAGAATACCGATAATTGCCACCACGATCATCAGTTCGATCAAGGTGAAACCCCGTTCTTTGGACCCAGTTAGTTTTGCCATCATTTTTATCACCCCCCTTTAGCGTGAGCATTTACCTTTTGTTTTAGGCAAAAGGCAGTTACGCTAAATCAAAGGATAGCGCATAATTTTTTATTTTGCAATGTTATTTTGCTCACACCCAGCCATGGGGTCAGGTCTTCATCCCGCTCCGCAGAGCTTCGGGGACGGAGTAATGACCAGTGGTCATGGCCGTTTGTCACTTGTCGGTATCGTCTGAAAGATGGCCTGAAAATTGTTGTGACAAGTGACAAATGAAGACCTGACCCCATGGCCCGACCCCATGACTACCCCGCCCCTCCCGCCACCTGCGATATTTGAAACATCGGCAGAAACATGGCCACCACAATGGCGCCGATGACTATGCCCATAAAACAGATGACTAGGGGCTCGATCATACTGGTCAAACCTTTGACCGCCGCGTCAACTTCGCCGTCGTAGAAATCGGCTATTTTACTGAGCATTGTGTCCAAATTTCCGGTTTCTTCCCCAATGGCGATCATCTGGGTTACCATGCCTGGAAAAACCCTGCTTTTTTTCAGGGGCTCGACCAATCTCATGCCCTCCTGAACCGATCTCTTTGATTCCATAATCGCCCGTTCCACGACCTTATTGCCGCTTGCTTTAGCCACGGTGTCAAGGGCGTCAAGAATATTGACTCCTGATTTAATCATGGTTGAAAGGGTGCGGCAGAATTTGGCGATGGCGACTTTTTTTAAAATATCGCCGAAAAGCGGTGATTTAAGCATAAAGCCGTCAATTTTAAAGGCGTACTCTTCTTTTGTTTTCAAGTATTTCAAGCCCTGCCATGTGCCGACGGGAATAATGATAAGCATGTAAAAATAATGGGTGAGGGTGGCGGAAATTCCCAGAAGAATCCGCGTTGGCGCCGGTAGTTCTGCTCCGAATGAAAGAAAAATTTCCTTGAATTTCGGAATGATGAAAACCATCAAAAAGCACGTCACCCCGAACGCAATTCCCGCCATAACCCCGGGATACATCATGGCGCTTTTGACTTTGTGCTTAAGCTCTTCAGCCGACTCCAAATA
>JACQWW010000006.1 GCA_016209025.1 Elusimicrobiota bacterium
CGCACCTCATCCCAATTAAAGGCAATAAGGGCGTTGGCATCCGAGCCGGCCAGGCTTGCCTTGCCCCATTTGGTCGGCACGAAACCCTCTGGCGAAGTTCGAAGTTCGTCCGCCGGATGCGGATCCGCCTTTGGCGGAAAAGCGGGAATCCAGGCCTGGACCCCCGCTTGCGCGGGGGTGACGAAAAGGGGGGGTTTTTAACAGAGCCTACATTGAGACAATAATTCCAAAGATAAAAAAAATTCAAAAAATTAAAACTAAATACGCGCCGCCTTTGGCCGGCGTCAAGGTTCTTGATTTAAGCCGGCTCCTGCCCGGTCCTTTCTGCACTATGTTTTTGGCTGACCTGGGCTGCGAAGTTATCAATGTCGCTATGCCGAAAATGCCTGACCCCTTGTTTACTTGGTTTCCTCCCGGGCCGGCCCGCGATTTTATCATGGCGACTGTTTACCGGGGCAAAAAATCCGCGGTCATTGATTTCAAGAAAAAAGAGGGAAGGGACATTGTTTTGCGCCTGGCCCAAAATTCGGATGTTTTTGTCGAGGGTTTTCGTTTCGGCTCCATGCAAAAGATCGGCTTGGGATACGAAGATATGTTCAAGGTCAATCCGGCCATCATTTATTGCTCAATTTCTGGTTACGGTCACAGCGGCCCTTATCGCAAACTGGCAAGCCATGACATTAACTATCTGGCTTTAAGCGGGTTTTTATCCCTAATGAAGGCCAGCTGGGGAGATAGTCCGAATTTGCCCCCTTTGCCCATTGGCGACATCGGAGGCGGCAGTCTCATCGCCGCGATCAGCATTTTGGCGGCTCTTTATGAGCGTTCGAAAAGCGGCCAAGGGCAGCATATTGATCTGGCGATGCTTGACGGGCTGTTTTCCTGGATGTTTTTTTCATATGCCGTAAACCTTACCCTTAAAAGCAATCGCAACGTGTTAATGCCTATGATTGGAAATGATCCTTTTTATGGGATATACCAGACTTCGGATGGCCGGCATTTGGCGGTCGGAGCGGTCGAGGCCATTTTCCGTGACCGCCTTTTGACCATTTTAGGACGGGTGGATTTGAAGCCCGATATGACGAGTCCGAGTCATTGGAAATTTATTCGCGAAGAACTTAGGAAGATTTTTCTCTCTAAAAGCCTTTCCCAGTGGCAGGCGTTATTTCAAGGGCAGGATTTGTGCGTGACTCCCATCTTGAGTGCTGAGGAAGCTTTGCGAAACGAGCAGCTTGTGGCCCGCGGCCGGGCCAAAGCCGGGCCCATGCCGCGTATCGGCCACCCATTTTGCTTTTCGCGCTCCAAGGTTGCCGTCAATGCCAAAGGCCCCGCGGCTTTTGGGAAAGATACGTCGGATGTTTTACGTTCCTTGGGTTTAAGCAAACGTGAAATCGAAGAACTAAGGAACCGTAACGCAATAATTTGAACATCTGACCCCTTCCCCTATATCAACGCCCCGGCTTTGTCGGGCGCAAGCCGTTTTTAATGAGGTCCCTGGCAATGATGAGCTTTTGGATTTCATTGGTGCCGCCGCCTAATCCCATTAAAGGCGCGTCCCGGTAAAACCGTTCGGCCGGAAATTCGCAGCAATAGCCGGCCCCGCCGAGAATCTGCATGGCCTGGCGCGCCGCGCGCATGGCCATCTGCGCGCTGAAAAGCTTGGCGTAGGAGGCGTGGCGCGTTATGTCTAAGCCCTGGTCAAGGCGCCAGGCGGCTTGGCGCACGAGAAGACGGGCCGCCTCGATTTCGGTCGCCATCTGGGCGAGCATTTCCTGGATAAGCTGAAAACTGGAAATCAACTGCCCGAACTGGCGTCTTTTCTTCGAGTAATCAAGGGCGCAATCCAAGGCTGCTTGGGCGCCGCCCACCGCCATGCCGGAAAGAAGGGCGCGTTCGATGTCGAGGGCTTTTAGCATATAGCTCAGGCCGCGGCCTTCCTTGCCCATGAGGTTTTCTTCGGGCACCCGGCAGTCCTGGAGCACGAGCTCTGAAAGGGGGGAGCCGTGGGTGCCGAGCTTCTTGATGTCGCGGCCCGTCGAAAAACCGGGGAAATTCTTCTCAACGATAAAAACCGAAACGCCCTGGCTGCCGGGTTTTCTCTGGGTGCGGGCGAAAAGCAAAATGACATCGGCAATGGATCCGTTGGTGATGAACATCTTGGCGCCGTTAATGATCCACTCATTGCCCTTTTTGACGGCATGGGTGGAAAGATTGGTCGAATCCGAACCGGCTTCGGGTTCGGTAAGGCCGAAGGCGCCGATCAACTCGCCGTTGCAAAGCCCGGGGAGATATTTTTGGCGCTGGGATTCGCCGGCCATGTTATAAAGGTTCTGGGCGCACAGAAAAGAGTGCGCCCCGACAGAAAGGCCAAAACCCGTTGAAGCGCGGCTTAATTCTTCGGCAATCAGCGAGCAGGTGACATAATCCAAGCCCATGCCGCCGTATTGCTCCGGAATCGCCAGCCCCAGATAACCCAGGCGGCCCATCTCGCGAAAGAGTTCCAAGGGGTATTCTTCGGACTCATCAATCTCTCTGGCGCGCGGGGCGATCCTCTTGGCGCAGAACTCGTGAAACGTTTCAAGGACTTCGCGCTGGGTTTGGGTCAGCTCAAAATTCATGCCGCCCTTGACCCCATTGCCTTTTATCGTTTCTGGGTAAAGGCGTTCAAATCCAAAAGCGGGGTTGAGCCGCTGCCCAGCATAACCTGGGGCATTTGGCCGTTCCATTTTTCAATGGCGAGTTTTTGAACCTCGACTTTGCGCAGTTCAATCAATTGCTGGCTGACCGCTTCCCTCTGCATCTTAAGGGCTTCCGCTTCGGCACGGGAGGTGGCAATTTTTTGCTCCGCCTCGACTCTGATTCTATCCAAGTCGCGTTTCGCTTTTAAGGCCTGTTGTTCGGCGACCTGCTTGGATTCGATGGATTGCGCGAATAGCGTTGAGAAGTCAAAATCAGTGATGTAAAGTTCCTCGATTTTAATGTGGGCGAATTGGACTTGGTGCTCCACCACTTGACGGATCTGGGTTTTAACGTCGTCGCGTCTGGTGATGAGCTCCTCGGCGGTGTATCTGGCCGTCACCTGTTTTATGGCTTCCTGGACCGCAGGGCTGATGACTCTATCCGAATAGCCCAGGCCGAAGTTTTGGTAAATGGCCGGCGTTTCCTCAGGCTTTGGCCGGAAGTTCAGGGCGATTTTGGAATGGACGGTTTGGAGGTCTTTAGATTGAGCTGTCGCCTCATAACTATCCTTTTGGATGCGCACATCCATTAAGGTAACCTGCTGGATGAAAGGCACGATGAAATTAAAACCCTCGCCCAGCGGCTCCGGGCGTACGCCCTTGCGCAGGATGTCGTAGACAACGGCCCTATTGCCGGCTGGAACGACGACGACAGCATCATCGGCCAGAGTGGCGCCGATAGCGATGATAAGGAGAATCCCGCCATAACGCAGCAAGAGGACCGAGAAACTGTCCCAAAGAACTCCATGTTTGGCGTCGAACCAGTCGTTTCTTTTGAGAATCAACAAAATCGCGATGATAATGATAGCCAGCGTAAAATACATATTAATTCCTCCCGTGCTTTTTCCAGATGGCAATAGTGGCGCCTACGGCGACCGCGCCCATAACCAATCCCAACTCAGGGTTCCTGAACCGCAGCATCAAAAGGGCCGCGGCGCACCAAACCAGGGCTGTGGCTATGGCTTTGTCCACCGCTTGAAGGCTTGTCCCGGTGGACGGGACATTCCTCGGTTCGTCGTCGTGCCCGTTGAGCCCGAAGATTTTTTTGATCCAGCTGTTTCTTTCTTCATTCATTAGACTTTAGTCTGCTTGACTTGACTTATGGGGTGATTTTACATAAAAGTTATCATCATGGTATCAATAAAGTTTTGGAATGGGGAGGCTGGTATGAGAAAAAATGTAAATGTAATATTAAAAATATTTGCCGCATTTTTATTGTTGGCGGCCGGAACTTTGCGGCAAGCCGACGCCTCGGAATCATTTCAATTCGCCCCGCCGCCTTTTCCGATTTTAAATCTCCGGGCCATTGACGCGCAAAACAGCGGAAGCTTGGATTACATTGGAATGAAAATAGGGAACTTTGATTTCAAGGCAGGCAATTTTGGTTTCAGCCGGATGGCTAAAAAGTGGGACAACGGCGGAATGAACATCGGCTTTAACTATCAACTCATTACCGCTTCAGGAAAAGAGTCTTTTGGGGGGGCAACTGCAAAACTTAATTTGTTCGGACCAGGGCTGGGATTTGGATTTAATTTCCTTTTCGATTTGGCAGGCAGTGAAGAAGATAATTTCAGTTTTCCGCTGTATTTTGGGCCGCACATCAATATGTCCACAATTTTCGGCTCAATGAGCATAAAAATACCCTATGGGACCAAGACTTATTCAATGACCGTCAATATTACGGCGAACAGCATGTTTTATGGTTGGCAGGGAGGCCTTCAAATGGGGGCCAATCTGGGGCCTTTGAAATTTATCCCATACCTTGACTTTTCCCAGGAAATGGGCGGAAGCGTCGGCACGACCGTATCGTATTCGGCGGCTGGTTATTCTGGATCAACCAGCACAAGCGAAAGCGTCAGCGCCATGCCGGTGGCCATGTCGCCGGGCATTGACATTATGGTTCGGCCCTGGGGCATGAGCGTCGGAGCGGTTTCACAGGTTATGCAAAAAGCCGGCACGAAAAAGGATGAAGAGGTTAAGACCACGGTTGTCCACCTGCGCTTTACCAAAAAATTCCGTTCCATCTGCGGCATTTGATCATGGAGGTTAAAATGTCCAATCAGCAAAAATTTCTCTTTACCCAATTCGCCCAATTCGCCCCGTTAGCCCTATTGGCCTTGTCTTTAGGCGGCTGCATGACGGTCCGAACGGCGCAATTTCCAGGCTATGACTACGACACGGTATTTAAAGCCGCGGTGGCCGGGGCCTGCGAGCAGAAAAAATTGATCGTTTTTGAATCCGACAAGGATAAAGGCATAGTCAATGCCCAGACGCACGGTGTTTGGGGCGGCGCCCTTATTCCCATAGTTGTTTCCGGCAAAGGCACTAATTCGCCGCAAATTTCCATTACCATGGGCGGGGCCAACAATCCCTGGCCGGACCGGGTTATCAGCGGCATCAAACAAAAGGTCGGTGAAAAACCGGCAGGCAAAACATCAGAGTTAAAGCGGGGAGGCCGGGACGACTTGGATTTCGAGCGCGAAAAACTGGAATTGGAAAAAGAAAAGCTAAAGCTCGAGCGCGAAAAGCTGAAGCTGGAAAAAGAAAAACAAAATCTTAAAAAGTAGCCCCGTTGCCCCGTCAATCCCTAGCCCATAATAAAGGAACAATCTCGCCTATTTTCTGGGCTGTTTCATGGTCAAGGAGCATAAAATCCATATATTGGCCGGCTGAGAGGTATTTGGCCAGCGGCAGATTTAAGGTTTTAAAACGCGGACTGGGCCTGCGGTTGAAGATCAAGATTGATTTTTAAAAAACCGATAAGTTCTCTGGAAAGATTTTGGGGAGGCTGTTCAACGTCAAGGTCGAGTTCCTGGGAATTTTCCCGGGTGTCCGCCGCTTCGGCGAGCTTCTTGCCGGATAAGGCGGCTTGGCGCATAATCTCAATCTCGGATTTCGTTAGAAATCCTTTGGGCCCGGGCCCGGCGATGTTGATGACGACAGCCTCGGCCCCCATTTTCCGGGCCGCGTCAATGAGATCGCTTCCTTTGGCCGCGGCCCAGCATTTTTCTTGTGGTTTCCAGCAGCGCCAGGCGCTCGTCGAGGTGAAAACCGCCAAAGCTTTTTTTCCTTGGGAATTTTGCAGGAGACGGATTTCCTCGAGCGTTGCGCTATTGCCGTTTTCCGCCATGGGCACGATCAAAATGCTTTCCAAAAAAGCTTGATAAAGCGCATGGCGCGCCCGGCGGTTGTCCTCACCCGCTAGGCGCGTCAAAGCATCCTCCACTTTTTGGTTATCGAAAGCGAACTGCGGTTCTAGGTTATTCATCACTCATGGCCTGCCATTTCAAGTTTAGACCATGCGCCGAAAAAAGCAAGGGTTAATCTGAAAAACGGATGATGTCGTAAAAGAAAACTATTTCAGATCGAGTTTTTGGATTTTTTCAGAGTTTGCCAGGACGACCACTGTTTCGCCGGCTTTGAGCAGGCGCTCCGGAGAAGGATTGATTTCATAGACGGCCTTGGCGTTTCTAACGGCAAGGGCCAAGGTGTCGGGGCTGACGCAGGTTTTAATATTCTTGACTGGTTTGTTTTCCAGAATCGAACCGGGTAAAATTTCGATTTCTTCGATGCGGTAGGTTCCTTCGGTTTGGCCCCGGATCATGGCATCCATAAAACCCACGGCCGCGGGCCTGATCATTTCCGAGGCCATGCGCAGTCCTCCGATAAAGCGCGGATTGACCACCGCGTCCGTTCCGCTGCGTAAAAGTTTTTCGCGCACGCCCTCGTCAACTTGTTCGCCCACAATTTTGATCTTGGGGTTCAAGCCCCGGGCCGAAAGCGAGACAAAGGCATTGTCCCGGTCCGATCCCAAGGCGCAGAAGACGCCGTAGGCGTGTTCGATGCCGGCTTTCTTTAAAGCCTCGTCTTCCATGGCGTCGTCTAAAACGACCAGATAACCGTGGCTTTCCAGCCGCTTGGCGTGCTGTTGGTCTTTTTCGATCACCACGAAAGGCCGTCCGGTTTTATAAAGCTCTTCGCAGATGGCCCGGCCCGTCGGGCCGGCCCCGCAGACAATGTAATGATTTCGGAAATTGGCGATTTGTTTTTCCATTTTGCGCCTCCTTAATGCTTGTTTTATTTCTCCCTCAACGATCATGGCGGTAAACATGGAGAAAGCGTAGGCTACTATTCCCAATCCTCCGGCGATGAGAAAAATGGTGAAAACACGGCCGGCGGTTGAAAGAGGATGGGTTTCGCCGTAGCCGACTGTCCCGACCGTAATGACCGTCATGAAAAGGGAGTCGAAAACCGGCCAGCCTTCAATAATGGTATAACCGGCGGTGCCGATGATAATGACGGCCATCAGAGCGGCGGCGACCGGCCAAACCCGATTTTTCATTGTTGTAGGGAGTATACCAGAAGCAAGCGGGATGTTAAAATAAACCGGAGAACTTAATGACAAATCTTTCTCCATCGCCCGATGAAATCAAAACCGAAGCCGAGCGTCTTCGGGAAAAAGGCCTTTTAACTTTAGGCGGCTATACCGAAGATGCTTTGATTCAAATTGCCCAAAAAACTTGGCGTATTAATCAGTTGAAAAAAGCCAAAAACGCCGTGATTCCTGCCCATGTTTACCAGCGGGCGGAAATCATTCTTGGAATTTCCGATTTCAGCGGCGATTCCTACCGGCTGAGCAAGATGTGCACCGAGGTTAAGGCGGCGACTATTGTCTTTTGCGGGGTTCGTTTTATGGCGGAAACAGCCAAGATTTTGAATCCCGAAAAAACAGTCATTCTTCCCGCTTTGGAGGCCGGATGCTCGCTGGCCGAGGCTGTCAAAGCCGATGACGTTCGGCGCTTGCGCGAACAAAACCCCGGCCTTCCCATCGTCTGCTACATCAACACCACGGCGGACGTAAAAGCCGAATGCGACGTGGTGGTGACCAGCGCCAACGCCGCGAAAATTTTGAAAAAACTTTACGAAAAGCACCCCAGAATTATTTTTTTGCCCGATGAACTTATGGGCAAAAACCTGGCCCGCGAGCTTAATAAAACCGTCGGTAAGGAAATAATTGACGGGGCGGGGAGTTTCGCCCCGACCCGTCACCCCGGCGAAAGCCGGGGTCCAGGCCTTGAACCTCGCGGCTGTCGCGGGCTGGATTCCGGCCCCGCTCCGCAGGGCTCCGAGGGCGGAGATACGGCCAGTGGCCGTGGCCGCTTTCGCCGGAATGACGAAACAGAAAACACCCCGCTCCCTCAAATGATTATCTGGAACGGCAAATGCATCGTTCACGAATGGTTTGACGCCTCCTGGGTCGAGCGCTACCGCAAAGAGTATCCGGGCATTAAAATTCTTGTTCATACGGAATGCGCCCCGGCCTTGGTTGAGATCGTTGATTTTGCCGGAGGCACCGGCGACATGATGAAATATGTCGCCAATACCGAGGCGCCGCATTATATGCTGGTCACGGAATGCGGCCTGGGGGAACTGGCGCGCCTCCAATTTCCCCAGAAAAAATTCATTCCCATGTGCCATCTGTGCCCCTACATGAAGGCGATTGACCTTGACCGCGTGGAACAGGCTTTGGTGTCGCCGCAAAAAGATCAGATCATCGAAGTGCCGGAAACCATCCGCGTCAGGGCCAAAAAAGCCCTTGACGCCATGTTTTTGCTGGCATGACCCCATTGCCGTCTCTATAATGTTTAAAATTATGACTGCGGAAGAATTGAGGTAAAATAAAAAGGCGATGGCTGAGATATTGACTTTTGAAGAAATTAAGGCCGGTCACGACGGCGAGTGGGTCCTTGTGAATAATCCGGAGACCGACAAATCCCTTTCCGTGGTAAGAGGGCAGGTCCTTTTTCATAGCCCCAACAGAGACGAGGTTTATCGAAAAGCGCGGGAATTGAAACCCCGCCGCTTTTCCATCCTTTGTTTTGGGCATTTGCCGAAAGACGCCGCGATTATTCTGTGATCCATTATTTTAATCCCAAAGAGGGGCTTATCCTTGTCTCAGTGCGTCTTGTCGGACCGGCCGGTGAGGGGTTTTTAACCTGCGCGCTTGACACAGGCGCAACTTTCACTGTCCTTAACACGGACCTTATTGCGGCTCTTGGTTATGACCCGGCCATCTCACCCGAGCGTGTCCAAATCACAACTGGCAGCGGCGTGGAATTTTGCCCCAAGATCAACATTCAAACTTTAGAAGCCGTTGGAAAACGAGTCGCCGGCTTTCCAATTTTGTGCCACACTTTGCCGCCTAGTATACGCGGCGATAAATTCGCCAAAGGTTTCTGAGTCATGATTTTTTCTTTGCCATACTGGTCCCATACGCAAAAAGGGAGGGATCGTCTCTATGCCCAGAGGACCAAAACCAAGCTATCCTGTTGTTCTTGCCAAAGAGCATCTGGAGTTCGCGGCATCGCCAGGCTCCGCAATGCTCCTTATGACCAAGTTCTGCGCGCCAAAATATTGCTTTTGGCCTGGGAGCATCCCGATTGGGCCAACACTCAAATTGCCGCAAAGACGGGGGCCAGCCCCTGGACTGTCTGGAAATGGCGCAAAAGATGGCGAGAGAGCGCAGTCACGAAAAATATCCCTCGCCCGGGAGCTCCACGTTTTTTTTCCCTCAATCCAAAGAGCCCAAATCACCGCTCTCGCCTGCACTCTGCCTAAAGATTCCGGTAGGCCCCTCTCCCGCTGGTCCTCATCGGAATTAGCCCTGACAGCCAAAGTCAAGGGCATCGTCTCGAGCATCGCTCCATCCACCGTCAGAAAATGGCTTCGCGAGGAACAAATCAAGCCTTGGCAACATCAATCCTGGCAGAAACCGGCTGACCCCAGATTTCTGGAAAGAGCCGCCGTGGTTTTGAATCTCTACGAGAAAGCCCAAATGCTGGCCAAGCAAAGGGAACCGATTGTCTGCGCCGATGAAAAAACCTGCATTCAGGCTTTGAGGAATACGGGAGGCATTTCGCCGGCGGGCCTCGGGCACGGGGTTCGCATCGGTCCCCGTTACTTGAGGCAAGGCATCACCAATCTTTTTGCCGCACTTTTGGTTCATCGCGGAGAAACCATGGTTCGCTTTTTGGATCGTAAGCGATTCGTTGATTTCCAAGGGTTCCTTCTGATGGTCTTTAACAGCCTCTGGACGAAAGGTATTAGGGTCCTTCATCTAATTTTGGACAACGGCCCCACCCATGCACCCAAACAGATTGAGGCATGGATCGAGAGACTTCATCTTCCCTTTAGAGTTCAAATTCATTGGCTCCCGGATAACGCCTCATGGCTGGATCAGGCGGAGATCGTCTTTTCTCCCTTTCAGAGAAAATTCCTTACGCCCAGAAACTTTCATGACCTTCCTGACTTGAAAAAACGCGGGCTGCTTTATTTTCAGGAACGCAACAAAAACCCGAAGCCAATTCAATGGAGTTACACGGTTTCCAAATTGAAAAAACAATTTGGACATTCGAAAATGCCAATCCAGGAGCCAGCTTTGTGTTCATAAAACCTTTGGCGAATTTATCGCCGCGTATACTAGCGCGCAGGTTGACGGCCTTCTGGGGTTGGATTTTTTCAGGGGCCACAAACTCAGTCTTGATTTTCAGTCAGGAATGTTGGAAATAAATTAAAACGCGGATGCTTTAGGAGAAAAAAATGAGTGTGCCGTGGAAAACTGAGGCATTCCAGGTGGTCAAAATCCACCCTGGGCAAAGGTTAGCCACCAGCCCAGAACCAAACTCTGCATTTAGGGAGGTAACTCCTTAGGTGATGCGTGAGCAAGGGAGAAACCAGGCCGTAACGCAAGTGAAGCGATTGAGCCCCGATAATGTCATCATCCCAGAGGCCGACCCAGTTCATTTATGGGGAAG
>JACQWW010000007.1 GCA_016209025.1 Elusimicrobiota bacterium
CTCTTAATGGCGAATACGCCATCGCCGGGCCTGGCAGGTTACGCTCCCGCGCGCCTTAAAGCGCTTCGGCGGCCTCGTCTGCGTTTCTTCGGCAAAAAAAGTTTTTCTTTGAGGCGGGGAATGTTGTCGGCGGGATTGCTTTGGATGATGCCGGCGTGCATGAGGCAGCGAAACAGGCCGCGGATAGCTGAGCGCCTGCGGTTCTTGGTTCTTGAAGCATAGCGAGACCCCAGGAAATGGATCCACGCAACCAGCAAGGCTTCGTCCATTTGCGAGGCTTTGGCGATGCCACGGTAAACGAGGTAATAATCAAAATCCTGCAGAGCCCTAAACAGGGCCATGTTTTTGACATAACCCAGGCTCTGCCTAAGCTCCAGGTAAGCGGCTATGGCAGATTTCAAAAAACTATGGAAGGCCGGGGTTGTTTCGCTCAATTTAAAGGCTGTCCCATTCTTGAACGATATTTTCGATCGTTTTTTCATCTACCAAGGTTTTTTCCTCAAGAGCTGCCCGGTAAAGGGCTTCGTGAGCCAGGGTATTGATCATTCTGGGTAAACCCTTGGAATAATTAAAAAGCAAGGTAACCGCCTCATCGCTAAAGATCGGTCTGGTTCTGCCGGCCAGTTTGAGGCGATAGGCAATATAAGGCCCAATCTCATCTTGTTCCAATCCGGTCAAGTGATACTGGAAGGCGATCCTCTGCTTTAAGGCGGCATAAGGCGCGAGCTTGAGGCGGGCTTTAAGCACCGGATGGCCCAGCAAGAAAACAGCCAGGCAATGGCGCTCATCCATGCCGAAGTTGGTCAAGAGCCTGATTTCCTCAAGGACCGTGTCGCTTAAAAAAGAGGGGGTCAGGTCTTGACATTTGACAATTCACCTAACTTTCTCCCCCGGTCCGATTATTATTGTCTGAATTCACAATTAAGCAGGTTCAGCCATCTGCTTGAGGTATTGCGCCACTGCTCTTGTGGAGTGGCGCACTGTCTGGGAAAGATAAAAGTGTTGATAGGAGTGGCGATCCAGGGAGTTGAGAAACCAGCGCACAAAAGTGGTTTTCCCGCTGCCGATTTCGCCGGTAAGCAAGGCCATGCCCTGGGTTTCCAAAAAATGAGCCCCGCGCTTTTGAAGGTAACCCATCTGGCGGGAGACAAAAATCTCCCCGGTGTCTTTCTTGAAGGCAAAAGCGCTCAAACCAAAAAATGCCTTAATCATTGGAGCGCCCTTTGGGCCGGTGAAGGGCCTGGACAATTTTTTCCAGGTAAAACGAGATGTGCTGGCGGGTTCCTTTAAGTTCCACCAGTTTTTCCAATGTTTTGGCCGCCAGTTCGCCGTCAAAAGGCCCGTAGGTGTCAAAGCACTTCTGGGTTTCCTTTTTCTCAAAGGACGAAAGGTGAAATCCCCGGCGTTCCAAAATAGCCAGCAGGTCCGCCAGGCTCAGGCGTCCGTCAGAAGCTGCTTTGGGGCCAAAGAGCCGTTCTTCTTTATGCTGGCGGTGTTGGTCCACCAGCAGCTTGAGGTAATCAGTGCCGGCAACGGTCTTTTGCTCCTCCAAATCCCCCTTTTTCCTTCGCTGGGGAGGCATCCTCAAAACACCGGCCTGCTGGAAGAAATCCCCGGCCAGATAGACCTTGACCGTTTCCGGGTCATCTGGGTCAAAACGAATTTCCACTTCCTGTCTTACCAGAGCGGGCATAACCTCGTAGTAGTTGCCCAGGAGCCCAAAGGTGCAGTCTTTATGGATTTTTCTCGTTTCTTGATAAAGGAAGGCATCTTTAAGCTCTTCTTCAGAGGGGTAACGCAATTTATCCTGGTGGCTTAAGAAAACATCCAGCGGCTTGGCCTTGAGTTCGGAATGCTCCTGGCGGTGATATTCCAAATCCAGCCAAGCCCAGAAGGCTTCGTTCAAGCTTTCAAGGGTCAGGATGCTGCTGGCTGAGAGCTCGGGCAAAAATGAAGAACGGACGTAGCCGAAGAATCTTTCGATCTTGCCTTTTCCCTCAGGGCAATAAGGCCGGGCGAACATCAACCTGATGCCCAGATGGGCGCAAATGGTGTGGAGATGTCTGGAGCTGTAGATTTGGCCGTTGTCAACGTAAATCTTTTTGGGCAGCCCCATCTTCTGGATGGCCTTGCGCAGGCAGTGCTCAAGGTTGGGCAGCTTGGCTTCAAAGAAGAACTGGGCATGGATAATCACCCGGCTGCGGTCATCGAGCCAGGCCAGAAGTTGGGTTTTAACCTGCTTTTGCGCCTTGTCAGGATCAGGCAGCCAGGGGCCGTGCATCTGGTCCGACTGCCAGAGATCGTTGGGAAACTCTGCCTGGTATCTTTGCCAGTAGCCCTTCTCCCGGGGAATCCTCGAGGTCAGGTGTTTTTGTTGAAAGATGCGGTGCAGGGTTGATTTGGCCAGCTTGCCCTTTTCGATTTCCTTTTTCATCTCCAAAATGCCGATGACTTTCCTTAAGGTTCTCTGAGGAACCTCGATTTTTAAATCACAGGCCTTTTGGATGACTTCAACGCCCACCGCCCTTGACTTGCCGCGGTCGCTGCGGATTTTGGTTTTTAACCCATCAAAACCAGACCGGCGATAGCGGTGGTACCAGCGGCGGATGGTTTCCCGGCTAAAGCGCCTCTGCCTGCCCGAAGCGAGGTAATGAACCTTTGCCGCAACCCTGTCAAAGAGACCGTTCCTTTGGCCTCTTTTTAAATCAGGGTCCAGCAGGGGCGCAATGAGCCGGTAACGAAACAGGGCATTTCCTTTGAGGCAGCGATCACGGCGTTTGATGATCCATTCCAGCTGAGAGCCCCCGATCTAAAACATTCAAGCCCGGGTGAGAAACGAGAATGGCTGATTGGAAAGGCTGATGTGGGCGTCTTGGTGATTATCTTTACTATCCGCCTGCCTGAAAATGTCTTTAGGATTATCAGCGCGAGAAAAGCCAATCGTCGCGAAGGAGAGTAGGAGCGAGGTAAATGAACAGCGTTAAGAAAACAAAATTCTCAAGACCGTCAAGAACCTCGCTCCCCTCATCGAACCGTACAGGCCCAATTAAGGCATACGGCTCTCCGACTGCTTTGACCGATCAGCATTCAGCTTTTCCTTTGAGGACGATGATAGGTCGTGGTGCCCCCGAGGCGGCAGAGCCCCAGCTTGTAGAAAAGCGAGGCAGGCCACTCTCGATGAGACTGCGACCATTTCCGGTGGTGCTTACGGCGCATCCACAGGCGAAGCTGACTCAAGCTGTAGCGGTCTATCTTGCCGAAGGACATGGCCGCATTGGTCTTGGCGAAGTAGTTGCCCCAGCCCTTAAGCAAAGGATTGAGGTCGCCAATGACATTAGCGACTACTTCCGACAGAAGATGGGACCGAACGATCTGCTTGATCTTGGCTCTCGCCGTGGTCATGGCCTTGGGACTTGGGAGGGTCAGCACAAAGGGATTGCCCTGCCAGCTTTTGGCTTCTCGGAAATGAAATCCAAGGAAGTTAAAGCCTGCGGCAACTCTCACAATGCCTGTTTTCTCCTCATTGATTTGGAGTCCCAGACAAGTAACGAAGTTAACCAATTTCTCTTTGTAGAACTTGGCTGCTTCTTCGTTCTTGCAGAGGACGACCATATCATCCGCATAGCGGATGAGGACTCCTTCCCATTCATCCCTGCGGGTCTGGAATCCACTCCTATACCAGCTTTGATCTACCCAATTAAGGTAAATGTTAGCCAGCAAGGGACTGATCACCCCTCCCTGCGGGGTTCCCGCAAGGGAAGTTCTGATTTCGCCATTTTCCAGGATTCCCGCCTCAAGCCACCAGCGGATGAACCTCAAGACCCAGACATCCGACACCTTGCGCCGCACCATATCCAAGAGCTTATCCTGCGGGATGGAGTCAAAGTAGTTCTTGAGATCAACATCCAAGACCCACTTGGCTCCTCCCTTGATGAAGTATTTGATGATGTCCCTTGCGTCATGAGCCGACTTATTTGGACGGAATCCAAAGGAATTCATTTGGAAGTCCGCCTCAAAGAGGGGCTCAATCACAAGTTTGACAGCCATCTGGACGATGCGGTCCTTGAGGGTGGGGATACCCAAGGGTCTGGGCTTCCCGCTGGCTTTAGGGATGTACGCCCTTCGGATCGCCTTGGGATGATACGCTTTGCTTCGCAGTTCTTCTTGAAGTTCCAGCAAGAAGCGTTCAACCCCATAGATTCTCAGGGCTTCGACCGTTTGACCATCCACGCCAGGACCACCCTTGTTGGAGAGCACGCGACGCGCGGCTTCCAGGAGGATGTCCCAACGGTAGACTTTGTCATAGAGCACCCCGAATGTCCTTCTGGGGTTGGCTTTGGCTGCTCGGTAGAGCGTACCTTGGAGTACCTGAACCTTTTCTTTGGACGTGGGTTTAGCCTTTGGGGCAATCACGCAGTTTGTCCTCCTTTGCACGCTATTGCAGAAGTATCGGCCCTTCCCTCATTCCAGGTTTCTCCTGGAACTGCAAACGGTACTACGACCGACTCCGACTCCCAGAGTGAGCGTCCCCTTTCCATTTCAGCTTTTGGCTTTATAGGTCAGGGTAGTCCGCCTAAGGCGGACACCCATCTGGGTCTCTCCAGTTACTCTACAGGACTTTCGGAACATGCCGTCTCCCTTTACGCCGATGAGCCCGAAGAGTTGCTCCCATTGTCTATCTCTTCGGTATCAGACTTCCCCGTCCTCCTAAAGGGTCGCCACTCACAGTCCCCATCTCTACCAGTAATGACTGACGGGGTATCTATCACGGCGCTTACGCGGAGTTCACTCATATTACGGCCTGTTCCTTTGGCTCAGGACTCGGACTGGCTTCAGGTCCCTTTGTCAACCCGCTTTCCTTATAACGATCGCTCGTTAAAGGAGGATTCAGCCTACAGGGGCGAACGGGAAATATCCCCTGGTTGGTACGTGTCAACCAACTAGCCTTGTAGAGCATTATTCTGGACACACAGGAGGCAATATGAGCAAAATAAAAGAATTCCCTTTTAGCCGGGCCCATCGAGTCACAAACCAAGAGCTAGAGATAGCCCGTAAGGCTATTGAAGCCAAGCTGGGAATCAAAAGACATACCCGTGGACGGCCCCCAAAGGGACTCGACAAATACGAACCCATTCAGATTCGGCTCCATCCGAAAGCCCTTCACTGGGCCAAGTTGGAGGCGAAGCATCGGGGTATAGGCTATCAAACGGTGATCAACCAGGCTCTCCTTACAGCAGCAACCTAGCTGTAATTCCAGATGGCGGATCGCCAGCCGCTCCTTTTTGAGTGTCGCAAAAGTCCGGAAGTTAGGAACCGTAAAGAAATTAGAAAACAAGGGTAAAGTCTTGACCTGACACAGGTTAAAAAGCAGCGATTTTCCGAAACTACTCTCTCTCTATCTCTCTCTCTGGGCTGGGGCGGGATTTATCAGGGAGGCGCCGGCGGATAGGCGCCGCACAATGGACAAAATTTTATTTTTCTCCCTTCCCATGTTCTTGGAACCGCGTCCTATTTTTTGAAGGATAACATGGAAATAGAAAAAAAGCTAGGGGTATTTGGAAAGGAGGGAATGGGAGTCTCAAGGAGATGAACTACCGCGGGGCATTGAGGAAGCTGGAGGGCAAACTTTTTGGCTGCGGCCGCAAGCCACGCTTTGGCTAATGGGGGTTATTCTTTGCGCCTGTCCATGACAACTAAGCTCTTTGTCCGGCCCTGGGCAGACTTGGCGTAATGCTTAAGTTCCGCGGCTGTCTCGACAAGCTGGGCATAATGCTCGATGGGACGGCGTTCATTGGTCACGATGGCGATGGAAATGCTCATTAAGGGAAAACGCGCAAGCGCTCCCTGGCGGTCAGTTGTTTCCAAAAAACCTTTCATCTTGTCTTTTTCGCCGTAGAAGCCTGCCGCCTCGGCATCAAAGCGCTGGGCAATCGTTTCACCCAGAGCCTGCGCCTTCTGCGGATAAGTGATAAGCACGAAATCATCGCCGCCGATGTGGCCAATAAAGTCCGGCAATGGGGCTAGGTCTTCAGTCTGGATTCCGGCTTTCGCCGGAATGACGAATGAAGAGCTGACTCCATTGCCCTCCACTGTTTCAATCAAAATTTTCGCCAACCAGCTGATCACCTCGTCGCCTTTTTTATAGCCGTAAACGTCGTTGTAAGCTTTAAAATGATCAATATCAATATAAGCAAAAGCCAGGGATTGTCCGTCTTTGATGCGCCGCACCGCCTCTTCCTCAATTAACGGCCCGCCGGGAAGCTTTGTCAGAGGATTGGCTGAAAGCTGGTGTTTTGAACGATGGACGATGCTTTCAATGCGGACCTTAAGCTCTTCGGCATGGAAAGGCTTGGCCAGATAATCATCCGCTCCAAGCATGAGCCCTTTGATTTTGTCCGGCATTTCCGTTTTGCTCGTCAAAAAAAGAATAGGAATATAGCGCGTGCGGATGTTGCCGCGCAGAATCCGGCACGCCTCAAAGCCGGACATAACCGGCATTTCAACATCGAGCACGATCAGGTCGGGCAGATCGGCTAAGGCGCTGCCGACGGCTTCTGCGCCGTCTTTGGCCTGCAAAACTTCGTAAGACAGGCTTTTTAAAAAATCCGCCAGCAGGCTGCGCAAACCGGCCTCGTCATCGGCAATTAAAATTTTCATAACTTTTTCGTCATTCCCGCGAAAGCCCTTCGTCTCTCCGAGACTCGGTGGGTCCCAAACCTCAGGGTTGGGGCGGGAATCCAGGCTCACGCTTTCACATGAATAATCTGGATTCCCGCCTACGCGGGAATGACAACATCTTACATTAGTAGTCATTATTTTACATTCTATACTCTATTCCATGTGGATATTCCTGGGTTTAACCGTCGCTTTTCTTCACGCCACGGAAGGGGCTTGGTGCAAACACCTCGGCCTTAAGGGTTTCCCCGCTTTATTTCTAAGTCTCGCTATTTATCTTTTTGCCCTTCCCGTCTACCTTCTTATTTTGGCTTTCACGCGCGTGCCGGAGATCGGCCCATATTTTTGGCGCGCCGCCATCGTGACAACGATCATCAACGTGGCAACCATAAATCTTTACATGAAAGCCATCAGAAACGGAGACCTCGGCATCGTTTTCCCTCTGCTTTCCCTGACCCCGGCCTTCATGCTTGTTTCCAGCTGGACTATCTTGAAAGAAAAACCCGATGCCGCCGGCTGTCTCGGCGTCATCTCAATCTGCCTCGGCGTTTTTCTCCTCGGTTTAAACACCTCCGCACTTGCGCGCCCCCGGACATCCGCACTTTCTTCCCCGGCTGTGTACGCCTTGATCTGCGCCGTCTTGTGGTCGGTCTCCGCCAATTTCGACAAACTGGCCGCGCAAAATTCATCGCCGGTCTTTTATCTGCTCGTCAAAGACGGTGCCGTCAGCCTTCTGCTTGTTTTCTGGATACTGGCCTCTCATCACTCGTCATTTCGCACTCACGCGCTTTCTTCTTGGTGGCAAGTTATCTTGGTCGGCCTGCTCTCGGGGTTGGGCGCGGTTCTTCAAATCAGCGCCCAAACCATGACATACTCGGCCTATCCCATCGCCATCAAACGCCTCGGCATGATTCTTGCCGGCATCTATGGCAGGATTTTTTTCGGCGAGCAGCTGCGCTTCAACCGCGTCGCCGCCTGGCTGGCCATTCTCGGCGGGTTATTTTTAATAACGATTTAACGAAAATCAGAATAAGGTATTGCAAAAGACAAAATATATTTACTAAAATCAACCCACGCCCATGCCAAAACTTTCCCTACCTGCACCCTCCGCAAAGTTTCGGGTACCCGCCGGAGCCCCGGTGGCGGCCGGGGCCTCTGGCCCTATCTCCGTCCCCGAAGCCCTGCGAAGCGGGGGGATCAGCGTGCTGGTCATTGAAGACGACCCCATCGCTTGCAAACATATGGCCGTCCATCTAAAGGACCATAAAATCACCTTCGCGCACGATTTTCCCACGGCCAAACAAAAAATAAAGCAAGGCGCCTATAACATCTGCTTTATTGATCTGCAACTCGGCGAAAACGACGACGGCTGCTCCGGTTTAAAACTGATCCCCCTGGCAGTCTCAAAGAAGATTTATTCCGTCGTGATGTCCGGCCACGATGCCGGGCCGATCGTGGAACGCGCCCATGAGCTTGGCTGCGATGACTTCTATGCCAAAGGCGACGAGGCAAACAGCATCGAGCAGATTCTGGACAAGTTCTGCCGGCGGCGCAATCCCTCAAAAGAAAAGCGGCTGTTCACTCAACGTTTTATCACCAAAGACCCTGATACGCAGTCATATATCCTTGAAGCGCTGAAATATGCCCCCTCTGAACTCCCTTTTCTTATTTTAGGGCCCTCAGGCGCCGGAAAGACCAGCCTGGCCCATCTTGTTCATGCCTTCTCCCGGCGGTCAGGCCCTTTTGTCTCCATCAACTGCGCGGCCTATACCCAAGACCTCCTTGAAGCCGAGCTCTTCGGTTTTAAGAAAGGCGCTTTTACCGGCGCCGATGAAGAGCGCAAGGGAAAACTCCTCATCGCCGATAAGGGAACGCTGTTTTTAGATGGAATCGGGGCCATGAGCCTTAAAATGCAGACCAAACTTTTAAAAGCCATTGAGGAAAAAACTTTTTACCCTGTCGGCTCGGATAAGCCCGAAACCTCTTGTTTTAGGATCATCAGCGCCACCCAGGAGGACATGAGCGGCTTGATCAAAGAAAACCGCCTGCATTTTGAATTTTTCCAGAGGATTCACGGATTTACCATCAAGCTTAAACCCCTGTCTCAAAGAACCTCGGACATCTTTCCTCTTATTGACTTTCTGGCGCGCGCCGGCACTAAAAAGCGTCTTTTTTTTGAACCCGAGGCCAAAGAAGAGCTTCTGGGTTATCCCTGGCCCGGCAATGTCCGGGAATTAAAAAAGTTTGTTGACCTTTTGACGGCCGGCCAGGAAGGCCGCGTTTCGGCCCAGCGTGTCCGCCGGCTTCTTAATACCTTGCGCCTTGAGGAAGGCGGCAACCGCTTCGCCAACGAAGAACACTATCGTTTTGCCAAACAACATGGCCTGGCGAAGGTTCTGGAGCGTTTTATGGACGCCATCATCCTGCACAGCCTTGAAAATAACGCCAAAAAAAGAACCCACGTCATTAAAGAACTCAAAATCAGCAACTGGCTTTTTTATCAATCCATAAAACGTTCGGGAATCGCCAATATCAGACAGAGAAATGTAAAAAACGATCCAATAGGCAGTCCGGTAGGCGGCCAGGGGCCCTGGCCCCAACTCCTTCCCCGAAGCTCCCTTCGCGCCGCCGGCCCAACGTGCCTCCGGCACTCCGAGGGTCATGTGCCTCCGGACCAGGGCGCTTCTGGGTCATTGGGCTCCGCTCCAAGGGCTGCGGAGCGGGACAGTCTTGTTAGTAAACAGGACAATCTTTTGAACACAAAAAACAATCTTGACCACAAAACCAATGAAATCCTTGTCCCCGCATAAACAGGAACTCCCTTCGCGCCTCCGGCGCTCATTGGGTCCCAGGCCTCTGGAATGGGAGCCCCCCGATCTCTCCCGGCTCATTCATAACATCAACTCCAAATGTGCCGGCCTTAAAGGCGGGGCAGAGCTTTTGTCAAACTCGCCCCCCGAAGAGGTGCGCGAAATACTGGAGCTTATGGTTCAGCAGGCTACAGCGCTCGCCGAAGGCATTGCCGCATACAGGGACCAAAGGTGCGCCAAAAAAATTTCAAAATCCAGGGAGCGTTAATCATGACCACCACAAATCAAACGGAGCTTCTCGAAAGGCTGACCCACGACGTCCGCTCCAAGTGTAGCAGCTTAAAAAGCGCCGCGGAGCTTTTACAACAGGCCTCACCCGAAGAAATCAGGGAACTTCTCCCTTTGATGACCGAGGCCGCGCGGAATATGTCCCAAAAGATCGCTGATTACGAAAAAAATTGGAACAACAATCCCTCAATATGTAAGGAGCCATCGCAAGGTTAAGGGTGACAGCAGGATTTAAAAGCATGGAGTCGTGTTATAATTTTTTTTAAACAGCAATTTTATGACTAACATGAGGCTTTAATGAAAAAGTCGACGCAACACGTCCAGAAAAAGACAAACGTGGTAAACCTAAAAATCAAGAATGAAACGCAAGGAGGCATAAGAACATGAACAAAGTGTCAAGTATTATGTGTAGGGTCGAAACTTCGCAAAAGAGGGTTATTATGGATAATAAATACTCTTACTTCCTGTATCTGGTATTGGCAAGCGCAGGCATTAGCTTGGCAAATATATCGCCCGCCTGCAGTCTCTCGCAGTCCAACGAATCTTTGAGACTTGACGAGGCTACGGCGCGCGCCATTACGGCAAACCTGCTGACGAAACAGGATCAGAAGAGCCTGGATTCGGCGGGGGATAATGATGCAACATTGCGCATGCTTGCAAAAAAAGCCGCTTCGGTTTTTGTCGGTTCGGACGACCCAATCTTTCCGTAATTGATTGCCAGGCGACGCAGCCTATAATTATGGTTAGGAGTATCTTGCTTTTGTTTTACAGGATTCTCTAGGTCCGGCAAGCTTCTCAATTATTACCCAACCGCTATTTTTTTAGCGGCGCTAAACGTAAGGTATGCCACAACTTAACTTGTGGCATACCTGCCAAAGGTATTAGAAAATGGAACTATACCTCGTTCTGTCTGATCAATGCAATTTTTCATGCAGCCATTGCCTGAATTCTTCCGGACCTGCTGACTCAAAATTTCGTCTTTCCAAAAAAGAATTTGATGAGCTCGTGCCCCTTGTCAATCAAAACAAAAAATATTTCCCAATAAATATCGTACATTTTTCAGGAGGCGAACCCACTTTGCATGTAGAACTTATCCAGCAATTCCAATCTAGGATTACGAGACCTGTTCACTATGCCATAACTACAAATGCATGGTTTGGCAAGGAGCCCGACAAGATGCTGGATGCCATTCATTTGGATAAAATTGTTGTGTCTTATGACAAGTACCACAGGCCTTTCATAGATAAATCTACTGTCAAATCTGCTATTGAGGCGGCGATAAAGAGGAAAATTCCCGTAATCCTGAATTTCGTCTATTCTGAACTTTCCGATCTTGCCGAGGCTGGAGATGTTTTGGCAGAAGGCTGCGTCTTTAAGCCCAGTCGTCTTATCCAATGCGGCAAAATGCGCAAACTGCCAGAAGAAACCCAAAAATTTATTTTAAAGGATGCGTTGGAAACCCGCTGCCCTTCTCTTGTTGATCGCAAGAGCGGGGAGGAAAAGGTCATGTATATTCCCGGAAAAGGATTCACGCCATGTTGCGGACCCTTGGTATTTGATCAATTAGCAAATGAAGAGTTTATTTTTTCCCGCAATGCAGACGATTATCAAAAAAATACACTCCGCCAGATAATGACTTCGGACAATTTTAATGGCCAAATCACAAAAACCGGTTTGGCAATTCCCGAGCAAGGCTTTCATAATTTATGTGACGCCTGTGTCTATGTTCATGCCCGGCAGACAGCACTTGGGCTTGGCTCAAAACATGAACTGGCGCTTCGCGTAAAAAAAGAAGGCGCCGTGTGGTTGCCTATCGCGGATGGGCAAAGGCTTGCGCTTGTGCGTGAGCGCGTTTTGGGGCAAAATTTTAAGCTATCTTACATTTACATGGGCGATGTAACCCAAATACATGCTGATTATCCGGGCCCAAACGGCTATCTAGGAATAAAAATTAAATCCTTCTCAAAGAGGCTAATTCCAGATTTTTTCAAACTACTGGCAAAAATTTATATTAATGCTTATTTATCAGAGTTTCCGACAGATGCCGAGCAATCCAAATTCCGGCAAACTTTTTTTGAATACGCATCCAAACACAGGCCTTTCGGGACATTGTATTACAAAGGTAAGAATATCGTTGGCGCGTTTTTGCTTAACCGATATTCTCCCCATCCCGTCCTAAAGCAAAATACCCTTCACGTAGGATTCCTGGGTTATGATCGAGACCGCTTATCGCCTGATGAAGTAAAAAATATTAAACAGGACTGGCTTGCTATTATGCGCCGCAGTCGTCGTGGAGAAGAAAAAATTTCATCTTCAATCTATTCCTTTAACGAGCCATCTCATACCTACCATCTAAAACTTGGTCTCAAGCCCCTTTTCTTAAAGATAGAAAGGAAATCGCTGTAGCGTGGACAAAATAAGAAGCCGGATATTGTTTTTCCTTGCAATTTTGCTTCTCGCTGCATGCGGCCGCCGCAGTCCTGTATACAGGGTCGCGCTGCAAAGCCTGCCTGAAAGAATAGATCCCAGAACCAATATGGTAAACATCTACCACTACATCAATATACACCTGTTTTACCCTCTTTTTGAAAGAGAAGACGATGGATCATTGAGCAGTCAATATCTCGATCTTAATTCATCAATTGCGCTGGACAAGAGCTTCAAGCATTTTCAACTTTGCCTTCGCCCGGGGGCTGCCTTCTCTGCTGGCGATCCCATTGAAAACAGCGACCTTAAAACTTCTATAGAAACAACGCATGAACAGGATGTATTTTTGCCCAGGTTAAGCGAAATTTCTATTGACAAGGGCTGTGTCATGATCGCTCTGACCGAAAAAGACCCCATATATTTTGATCATCTCACAACAATTCGCAGTGCCGTGGTCCGCTTCCGCAAACAGGATGACCCTGTGCCCATTGGTTTAGGCCCATACCAGGTTAAAGAATTTTCCAAAGATCGCATCCTGCTAACGGCCAGCCCCGGGAGGGTGCGGGGGTCTTTTAAATCAGTAGAGTTTCTGAGGTTTTCCGAAACCATTATGACGCCGGCTAATAATATCCATGATTTTAATCATCTCTATCATTTTCCACCTTCTGGTCAAAATACGAAATGCCAAACTTCGAAGGCAATTTACCGGATGTTTTCCCAGAAAAAAATTTATCGCTGAGCTTGGCCTTCCCCTTGAGCCTATCCCAGGGTTTTTGCCCAAAGGTCTGCCTGGCGCCGATGTTAGTTTTGAGGAAGAAATAGCGATGGATATTAATCAGATTGTTTGCAAACGCCTTGAGCCGGCAAAATCCATCATTTATTACAACTATAATCTCCACCAATTAGAAAATGCGCGCCGTTTTTTCGCAAACCATCGCGTTGACTTGCCATTTCAAATAACTGTGATGGAAAAAACTTTAGATGAAACTATCAATGCCGCCTATGCCGCGAAGGAATTGATTACATTGGTGGGCGCGGACACAAGAAGCGCTGATGTTGAAGAATTTTTTTCAGTTTTTATTGAGAAAAAAAATCTATGTTTTGAACTCATAGGCGGACTCAAAAAACTTCTTCAAGATGCCTCAAGAACCGAGTCTTCGGATAAAAGACGAGAGCTTCTCGCTCGCGCTCATCGCCTATTGCTTGAAAGCGGTTATGTGATTCCATTGGGTCAATTGGTTGTAACGCAATATTACCCAAAGGAAATTCAAGGAATAAGCATAAGGGACCGCGTACATGGATTTCCGCGAATAGATTTGATGGTGTCAAAATGAGTCTTATGCGAAAAGTCTATTCAATAAGACCGGGTTCTGTTTTTAGCAGGACACCTCTTTTTCTCGGCGTGACTATTGCCATTTTAGCTTTCGTTTTCTTGGCATATCAAAAGAAAAAGGAGGCCGAATTTCTTTTTAACAGCAAAATTCGTTTATGGGGATATCAATTATCTAATGCGCTATTGGACAAGGATCGAGGATTCCTTGAAACATTTAGTAAAAACTTAATGGATCAATCTTTGAGCATTGTCCAGGTTTGCAAAGACGATCAAGTCATTCTGTCTTATCCGCTTGAATTGTCCGATTATAAGTGCAACTGGGAAATAATATCCCCCGTCGCGCATTATGGACAAAGGCTTGGAGAAATTCGGGCATGTATCCGGACTGGAGTTATATTGCGACAAACAATATTGTCTCCAGTGTTTCTTTTGTTCCTGGGGGCTGGCTTTGTTTTTTCGATTTTGGTAATCGCCAAAATTAAATCAGCCAAGCATATTGAGCAAATTGCAGCTCAGGTGGCCCACGACATCCGCTCGCCTTTGGCGGCGCTGGATTCTGTTTTGGGCAGCATCACCCGCCTTCCGGAAGAAGAACGTCTGATTATCCGCAGCGCCACAAGCCGCATCCGCGATATTGCCAACCATCTTTTGGCCAAACATCCGCAGGAAGGCCGGACGGACGCGGCACAAGAGCCTCCCCGGGGCGAACCTTCCCTTATGTCCACCGAGGTATGTCTGCTTTCCAGCCTCATTGACCCCATTATCACGGAAAAGCGCCTGCAATTTCGCTCAAATCGGGCAATAGAGATAGACGCGCCTCTTAACTCAGTCTCTTATGGACATTTCGCCAGGGTCCAAGCAAGAGAACTTAAACGAATTGTCTCCAACCTCGTCAATAATAGCGTGGAGGCTTTGGAAGAAAAAGGTTCTGTTGTTGTTTCCCTTGGCCGCCAAGATGAACGCGTTCTGCTTAAAGTACAGGACAATGGTAAAGGCGTTCCATTGGAGATTCTCTCCAAGCTCGGCCAAAAAGGTGAAACCCACGGCAAAACCGGCGGCTCCGGCCTCGGCCTCTACCACGCCAAAACCTGCGTCGAGTCTTGGGGCGGCAGTCTGAATATTGAGTCCCAGATTGGCAAGGGAACAACGGTGACCATCGGTTTTCCCCGAGCTGAACCCCCGCAATGGTTCGTTTCAGAACTCAAGCTTGACCCCCAGGCCCCCATTGTCATCCTTGACGACGATCCAACCATTCACCAAGTCTGGCAAGGGCGCCTGGATTCTTTAGGAACCAAAGGCAGCGGCCTTGAAATCCATCACTTTTCCACGCCGGCAGAACTGCGCGGCTGGGTTGAGGCACGGAAACTTACCCCTCACCCCAACCCTCTCCCCCAAGGGGAGAGGGAATCCGGGAGGAAGGTTGTCTATCTCATGGATTACGAACTTCTGGGATTCCAGGAAACCGGCCTTGCTTTGATCGAGGAACTAAATTTAGGCGAAAGGGCCATCCTGGTTACCAGCCGATTTGAGGAAGAGAAAATCCTTAAAGACTGCCGGCGTTTGAGCGTTCGCCTGATCCCTAAAAACCTGGTGGGGTTTGTGCCGATAAAAATTAACCACCCCCACCCTGCCCTCCCCCCTCAAGGGGGAGGGGAAAACAAAATTGACGTTATTTTAATTGATGACGACCTGCTTGTCCATAAAATCTGGCAGAGGGCGGCCAAAACTCATGGACAAAATCTCAAAACCTTTAAAAGCCCGCAGGAATTTCTTGACGCCGGCGGCGATCAATTTCCCCTGGAAACAGCCATTTATCTCGATTCAGAGTTGGGCAACGGCGTCAAGGGGGAATATTTTGCCCAGGAACTTCACGCCAAAGGCTTTGCCAATCTCTATCTTGCCGCCGGCCATTCTCCTGAGAAGTTCGGGGCCTCCACCTGCCTTAAGGCCATTGTAGGCAAAGAACCGCCCTGGTCTTGCTGATGAATATTTTTTATTGAAAAGTTAAAATAATTAAACAAAAAAAGGTATTAGAACTAATGCGTAATTATTTTTCTACTGCAATTGCGTCTTTTGGCCTGCGCCTTTACGGTCTTCGGCTTACATACCGCTGCGGGTATGCTCGCCTCAGCCCGCTTCGGCTCGGCTCAAAATACGCAATTTCGCTACGAATCTAATTACGCATTAGTTCTATTGTGTTTTTGTGAAAAAATGGTCGGCTTCTCTTTTTTTTATCCTGGCACTTTGTCAGACAGAAGCCGCCTCCTCGACGTTTCCGGTTACCGCCCAATCTATCCCGGGCGGCCTTCTCCTGCGTTTTGAGCCTGATCGCGAGCTTCGCCGCAGTCTTGATCATTTTCTGGTTCTTCGGACAACGGAAAATATAGAAGGTATTCCTACGCGCGAAACAATCTCCCATGATGTTTCAACCGACACGGCCGCGCGCCTCGAGTATTACCATGACTGGTATAAGGACTATTTTTACTCAAGCGACTTAAGAAGAACTTTTCATTATAAAATCGCGGCTTACGGCCAAAATTCAAAAATTTTGGCCGTAAGCGAGCCGGAATGGACTTCGTGGACGGTTAAAGAGATTCCCACGCCTGGGATCATGATTGTTCCTTCGGCCTACCGCAAGGTGCCTATCTATGACACGCCCACCGGCGAAACTGGAAAGCTCCTGCCCATGAACATAGACATCACCACCATTTATTTCATCGGCCGCATCTACAGCTACAACCGCCTCGAAGAGCTGACCAACCAAAGGAGCGTTCTTTTCACCCGCCTTGGAGTCTGGTTCCTGCAATTGGACGGCAAAATGATCCTGGAAAAGGAATCCCGCTTTTTTCCCCAGCTGGCCGCCGGCGCGGAAGGCGCCTATCTTTTACGGGATTCCAAGGCCCCGGGCATCCAAAACCCGACTTTCGCCTTTAATTTTCAAAAGGAAAATTCGCGCAGTTTCACCGGCATTTTCGCCGTGGCCTCGAAGCAAATCGGCCGCCTTCAGGCGACCGCCGGCTGGATCAGTGGAAGCTCGCCGGCAAAACTGATTTATCTGACCGAGTTTCTTCCCTCCGCCCAACAGCCTTCCCAGGGGATTTTCGGGGGAATTTCCTTTCAAGTCAGCCGGCGTTTTAATTTTCAGGCGGAAGCCGTCCGAGCCCTGGGCACGACGGAAAAGCCCATGCTTTTAAACATCAAGATGGGCAGCGCCGCCCATACGAATTTCGATGTCGGATATTTGCGCTACAACCGAGGCTTTGAAATCCTCGGCCACTTCAGCTTCCGATATACCCTATACCCGTTCAGATCGAAGAAAAAATAAAGTAACCGTTCAGGGGCTGACCCCCCTGAACGGTTACAAAATAAAAACCACGGTTATGTCCGGGCTGATTTTGTGTTCCAGCAGGCAAAAAGGGCGCGCCGATTATGCCAAAAATAAGGCAAGCCGCTTATCAGGGTAAAAATGCCGACGGCCCAAAAAAGAATACCCAAAGAAATAAACCGGCTTCTTCCCCAAAAAATAAAACCGGATTCAATGCGAATAATATCCAGGCTCGCCAGCCAAAGAGCCGCGCTTAAAATCATTATCAAGCCGAATTGAAGACCGGCTTTGAGTTTGCCGAAACGCTCGGCAGCCAGAAGTCCCTGCCGGCCGCTTAAAAGCACGACCCGCAATCCGGAAACCAGAAGCTCCCGGATAATGATGAAGACAAAAGGCAGGCACGAAAGCGCCAGACTAGGATTGACGATGAGAGCGGCAAAAGCCGACAAGATAAAAGCTTTATCCACGATCGGGTCAAAACAAATGCCGAAATCAGACACCTTGTTCCAAAGACGCGCCAGATAACCGTCCAGCAGATCGGAGACAAAGGCAAAAACCGCGATCAGACTCGCCAAAGCCAGGCACCAAGGCTTCTCTTCGATGATCAGCAGGGCGAAGATCGGCGCCATAACCAGCCTTAAGATCGTCAGATGATTCGGTAAAAGGCGCATTAATCCTAAGGGACCCCTAAGGATTGCCGGCGTTTGGCTCTATTTTCGTCTCAATAAGATCGCGGGTAAATTGCTTTTCCAAGGGGGTCTTGTCAAGCTCTTCGCTGGAAAAAAGCCAGGGACTGCCGTTAAGGCGCACCTCGATCGTTCTGGGGTTGCCGACGCGGATTTTGGCCGAACTTTTAACGCGGAACATCCTTTTTTGAAGGGCCGGCAGCACGCCTTCATAGGCCCGGCGCTCGTCAATGTCAACGCGCAGCCATGTCGGTTCGGATTTTGTGGCCAGTTCAAAATGGAATTCCCGGCTCAAGACCGGCGAATTGGCGCCGGAAAAAGCCTCGGACCGGGACCCGGGCGCAGGCAAAACCGGCTGGCCGATGACGCGCTGGACATCCACGGCTTTAGAGGGAGACAAACGATAGTTTTGATGCTGGATATATGAATAAATCCCGTAAAAACCGCTGATCAAAAAAGCCGGAAGGACAAAAAAAGCCAAAATCCAATTCTGCCCCTCCATGGCCCATAAAATAAAAGATTCCCAGGGACCGGCGGTTTTCGCCGCGGCTGTTTTAGCGTCGTCGAACGTCTGCCGGCCGGCGCTTCGGCCGTCTTTGTCCGGCAGCAGCGCTTTTCCCTCGCTTGCCGCGGCTTTTTCAAAATGCGTTTCCCAAAGCTCCATGGGGTTGCCGATCACAAGATATTTGACGTAAGTAAGGAAAAAACCCCTCAAATAAACCCTGGCGGGAAAAACATCGTGGCGGCCTTCCTCTAGGGCGATGATGTATTTGGTCGGAATTTTAGTGTCATCGCGGATTTTTTCCAGCGTCAGACCGCGCTCCAGCCGGCGCTCGCGCAGCTGTTTGCCGATGGGCGCCGGGGCCGCCGCTTCTTTGAGTGCCGGCTCTTCTGGCATATGTAGAGTAGAGTTCTGACG
>JACQWW010000008.1 GCA_016209025.1 Elusimicrobiota bacterium
CTCAGAAACATTCATTAGTGATTTTTTCGCCGAGTTTGAGCATGAGGGCGCGGTCTTTTGGTCGGTGGTCGTCGTAACCTATGGCATGAAGCAGGCTGTGAACAAAAAGAAAAAGAATTTCCCGTTTAAAAGAGCCGGGGGCTTGCCGGCGGGCTTGCTCGACATTGATGACGATTTCAATCAAAGGAGGTTTTTTATAACTGAAGCTAACGACATCGGAAACAACGGCGCGTCCCCAAAAAATTTTTTTGATTCTTTTCATTTCACGGTCGCCGCAGAAAACAACAGAAATTTCTTTGAATAGGGGCAGCGCCCATTTCTTTTTCGCACTTTGACGAACCGACCGAGGAATCCGGGTCAGCTGCGACGCCTTGTCAAAAAGTTTCCTGCAAGGCAGATTCCCCGGCGTTTTTGGAAATAATTTTATAAAGGAGATCAAGGAATGGACGCGGGCCGGCCATGGCCCCTGGCCATATTTCCGTCCCCGAGGCTCGTCGCGTCCCCCTGGGACTCCAAACGTCCCAGACCTCCGGAATGGGGCTGCGGAGCGGGACGTTTTTCCCAATCGTCGTAGGCCCGGATGACGCGTTTGACTAAGGGATGGCGGACCACGTCGGTTTCATCGAGACGGATAAAAACCACGTTGTCAATGCCGGCTAAAATCTGTTCCGAAATCTCAAGTCCCGACAGTTTTTTGTTTTCCAGGTCAACCTGGGTAATGTCTCCGGTCACCACAATCCTGGAGCCTTGACCCATCCTGGTCAAGAACATTTTCATCTGATTCTGGGTCGTATTTTGGGCCTCATCGAGGATAATAAAGGCGTCTTCCAATGTTCGGCCGCGCATATAAGCCAAGGGGACGATCTCGATCGTTTCCGTCACCTGCATTGACTTGAATTTTTCAGGCCCCAGCATGGCGAAAAAGGCGTCGTAGAGCGGCTTCAAATACGGATAAAGCTTTTCATAAAGATCCCCGGGTAAAAATCCTAATTTTTCACCTGCCTCGACCACGGGACGCGAAAGCACGATTCGCGACACCTTCTTATCATTGAGGCATTTCAAGGCATAGGCCACGGCCAGAAAAGTCTTGCCGGTGCCGGCCGGACCTATGGCTACAACAATATCGTTTGATTCCATGGCCTCGACGTACTTATTTTGATTGCCGGTTTTTGGAACGATGCCTCTGTTAAAATAGGTCGTGAAAACGGCTTGAGGGCACGCGCGGCTGTCCTCGTTTTCCCTTGCCGGCTCGGACCCGGCTTCTTGCGGCTGATGATGGCCGGAAAGATAATCCATGGCCTCGGAAAGCCTTTTGGTCGAGCCCCTTAAAACCAAACTGATGCCGCCGCTCGCGCGGTCGCGGCGGACAAAAGCGTGAACTTTAAAGCGCCGCTCGACATAGCGCAGGTTGGCGTCCTCATGGCCGAAAAGGGCCAAAGCATGGTCCGCATTCTCGATGTTAATTTTTTTAACCGGCACCCTGCGCCCCCTTTTGATCCGCTTTTATTCCCAATTCCTTCAATTGTTTCGCCTCAACCGGCGTGGGCGCGCCGGAGAAAAGACATGTCCCCTTTTGGGTCTTGGGGAAGGCGATGACCTCCCTGATGGAATCGGCGCCCAGCATCATGGCGATAATGCGGTCCACTCCGAAGGCGATACCGCCATGCGGCGGAGCGCCGTAATCCAGAGCCTCGAGCATCCAGCCGAAACGGTCAAGATAAATTTCCTTGGAATAACCCATCAGAGAAAATAGTTTTTCCTGAACGCTTCTTTGGTGATTACGGATGCTTCCGCCGCCCAGCTCCACGCCGTTCATGATCAAATCATACTGCTGGGACCGAATTTTGGCGGGATCAGTGTCCAAAAGCGCCATATCTTCCTGAACCGGGGCGGTAAAGGGATTGTGAGTGGCATCCCAGCGTTTTTCTTCCGGCTTATATTCCAAAAGAGGAAATCCGAACACCCAGCAAAAAACATAATCAGCCGCAGGAGGTTGACTGGTAATTTCGATCCAGCGTTTTTGAAGAGCAGTCAGCGCTTTCTCGGCCAAAGGCGCTTCCTCGGCGCAGATAAAGAGCACGTCCCCTTTGGCGGCCGAAGCCGCCAAAGCCTGCTTTTCCGCATCCGAAAAAAATTTGGCGGCCGGAGACTCCATAGCCCCGTCCGAAAGTTTAAGCCAAACAAGACCTTTGGCCCCCAGGGACATGACCAAAGCCACGCTTTCATCCAACCGGCTGCGCGAAGCCGCGGCCAGAGCTTGAGGCACGGTCAAAGAATAAATCGGCTTGCCGCCGGCTAAAGCTTCGGCGAATACCTTAAAACCGGTCCCGCGGAAAATATCGTCCAGGCGCCGGCGCTCGTAACCGGGCCATCTTAAATCAGGTTTGTCGGATTGATAGCGCTCCATAATCTGTTCATAGCTCAGGCGTTTAAAAGGAATCCCTGGGCGCACGCCAAAAGCCTTTTCCAGCGATTCGGCCAGCATCCTCTCCATAAGCCCGATAACGTCTTGCTGGCCGGCAAAACTCATCTCCACGTCAATCTGGGTGAATTCCGGCTGACGGTCGGCCCGCAGGTCTTCGTCCCGGAAACACCTAGCTATCTGGTAATATTTTTCCATGCCCGAGACCATGAGCATCTGCTTGAAAATCTGGGGCGACTGGGGCAGGGCGTAAAAGCTTCCGGGAGCCTGGCGGCACGGCACGAGAAAATCGCGCGCCCCCTCCGGCGTGGACTTGGCCAAAATAGGCGTTTCAATCTCCCAAAAACCCTCGCGGTCAAAGAACGTCCGGACCGCCTGCAAAAAATCGTGGCGCGCTTTCATGGCGCGGGTCATGTTCTGCCGCCTTAAATCAAGATAGCGGTATTTGAGCCGGATTTCCTCGCTTGCTTCGATGCCTTTGGAGGCCACCGGAAAAGGCGGCGGCTGAGCGGCGTTTAAAATTTCAAGGCGGCTGATCTCGACTTCGATATCGCCGGTGGCCATGTCCGGATTTTTGGTGCCCTGGGGCCTTGCCTGAACCAAGCCCTCGATGCTGATGACGTATTCGAGTCCCAGTTGGCCGGCCTGGGCCGTCCCGCTCCGCAGAGCTTCGGGGACGGAGCTACGTCCAGAGGCCTGGGCCGTAGCCTTGCCTCCCCTAAAAACAATTTGCGCGATCCCTGACCTGTCCCTTAGATCAACAAAGAGCACGCCGCCGTGATCGCGGACCGTCTGAACCCAGCCGGCCAGATGGACTGTTTGTCCGATGTGCGAGGCCCTAAGACCGCCGCAATTATGAGTTCTTTTCATACGACCCCCCTCCCTACCCCTCCCCCTCAAGGGGTGAGGGCGGGGTGGGGGTTAAATGGTTAACCAATTCAGCTAAGACAACCGCAGACTGATTTCCGGATGCCAGGTCTTTGACTATCAAATTTTTGTTTTTCGCCTCATCTTCGCCGATGATCAGGGCGTATTTGGCGCCTGATTTTCCGGCTTGGCCCGGCCTGCCTGAGGCAATGGGCCGCCTCAAAAGCGTATGCCAACACAGCCTCATTTTGGCCTATGGTAACGATAAATATATCCTCTGCCGCTTTTTGGCCGCCCTGGCCCGGCTGTTCAGCCGCCCCGCTCCGCAGCGCTCCCCTTTGCAGAGCCAAGGGACGATTGAAGCCCCGCAGGGGCGCGACGTCGGGGACGGAGTTACGGCCAGGGGCCGCGGCCGACATGGCTTGAACCGTCCGATCAACTCCCAAGGCAAAGCCGGTGGCCGGCGTTTTCGTCCCTCCCAAAAGTTCGATCAAGCCGTCATAGCGGCCCCCGCCGCACAGGGCGTTTTGACTGCCCAGATGCGGCGAAGAAATTTCAAAAACCGTGCGCGTGTAATAATCCAAACCCCGCACAATGGAAGGGTCATTGGCCGCCTTTATGGCCTGCGTTTCCAGCAGTCTCAAAAAGGCTTTCTCGTGCGCCAGGCAAGCTGCGCATAAGGCGAAAGCGGGAACTTTACCTACGATTTTCTCGGAACATTTTTTACAATCCAGGCAGCGCAAGGGATTTTTTAGAAGCCGGCGGCGGCAATCATCGCAAAGATCCGCCTCTATCAGGCTTAAAGCCGCTTGGACGGCGTCGCGGTAAGGTTTACGGCAGTCCGGGCATCCGATGGAGTTGACAGCCAGGCGCGTTTCTTTTATGCCGACGTCCTTAAAGACGGCCAGGACAAGAGTAATCAGTTCCGCGTCCGCGGCCGGCGAGGCGTCGCCGATTATCTCAAAGCCGATCTGCTCGAATTCACGGTAACGGCCGGCCTGGGGCCGTTCAGCGCGAAACATGTTGGCGATATAAAAAAGACGGCAAATTTTCTCTTTCCGGTTAAATTCATTTTCCAGATAAGCCCGCACAACCGGAGCAGTGCCCTCAGGCCGCAGGGCCAGGGTCCTGCCTCCCGCATCGTTGAAAACATACATCTCTTTTTCCACGATGTCGGTCGTCTCGCCCACGCCCCGGGAAAACAAGGCCGCTTCTTCAAAAACCGGGGTCCTTATTTCTTCAAATCCCCACAGACGCGCCTGACGCCGGGCCGCCTGCTCGAGCCGGACGAATTCGGCGACTAAAGGCGGGAAAATGTCTCTTGTGCCGCGGACAGCCTGGAATTTATTATTCAACCTGGGCAAGCTCTTTAAGCTTGGAATTGGAAAGAATTTTTATGGTCCGATCCTGGCAGACGACAACGCGCATCCGCCTGAGCGACGACATGACCTTGGTCACCAATTCCCTGGCCGTGCCGGCCATGTCGGCCAGCTCGGCATGGGTGACGTTGATGGTCAAAACGCGGCCGTTCAATTTTTTATCCTTGGCATCTTTCGCCGCGAGCTCCATAATTTTGCGGCACACCCGGCCGTAAAGAGAGCGAAAGGTCAAGGCCTCGATTTCCTCGTTGGCTTGGCGCAGTCTTCCAATAAGCGTTTTCATCACGCTTAAAGTGAAGGTGGGCTCCTGGACGATCAGATTTTGAAATTCGCGCCGGGAGATCGTCAAAAGCTCGGTGTCGGCCATGGCCTGGGCGGAAAGCGAGCGCCCCTTTTTATCCAAAAGGGTCATCTCGCCGAAAAAATCCCCCGGCTCCAAAAAAGCGAAAGTTTTTCTTCTGCCGCCTGCTTCAAGCTCGGAATAAATTTTTATCCGGCCTTTAATGACGACGAAAAGATGGTTGCCGGCCATTTTCTTTTTGAAAACAAGGACGCCTTTGGGAACCCGGTGAATCCTGGCAATGGCGGCCAAGTGGCGCAGATCGGCGGGGCGCATGCCGGAAAAAATGGAAATTCTATGCAATGTCGCGACAGCTTGAGAATACATGACCATAAGAATTTACACCAATTTCAGCCGCCGCGCAAGGCTGGTGCCGCCAGTCAGTATCTTGTAAATTAACACAATGGATCAAAAACGATCCTTAAAAGACATTCTTTTATTCTGCACATTCCTTTCAGGCTGGGCGGCCCTGACTTATGAAATACTCTGGGTGCGTCTGTTTTCCCTGGTCTTCGGCCACACCACTTTCGCCATTTCAACCGTTCTGGCCGCCTTCATGGCCGGACTTGCCCTGGGAAGCTGGGCGGGCGGGCGCTGGGCGGACTCCGGCAAATGGAACCTGGCCAAGGCCTACGCTGTTTGTGAAATAGGCATCGGCGTTTTTGGATTGCTTTCAAAACACTTGATCCGCCTGCTTGAAGCGGCGCTCGTCGGCCTGGGCATCGGCCAATGGTTTTTTTGGTGGCAGAGCCTGGGCTGGTTTATTGTTTTGTTTCTTCTTCTCCTGCCGCCCACTTTCTTTATGGGCGCCACTTTGCCTATTTTGGTTGTCTGGGCAAAAAAAACCGGCCGAAGCGCTTCTCAAAACATGGCTGTTTTTTACGGCGTCAACACTGCCGGGGCCAGTCTGGGAACTCTGGCGGCCGGGCTGTGGCTTGCCTCCGAGTTGGGCATTACCTGGACATTAATCGGCGCGGTCTTTTTAAATGTCCTGGCCGCGGCCCTTGCCTGGCGGGTGGCCCAACTGGAACGGGGTCAGGTCTTGAATTATGCAGGCAATGGGGTCAGGTCTTCATTTGTCACTTGTTACAACAAACTGTGGCCGCCATTTAGTTCGTGCCAACAAGTGACAAA
>JACQWW010000009.1 GCA_016209025.1 Elusimicrobiota bacterium
TCCGACGGTAAAGGCGTTAAACGGCTTCCATCCGAATTTTGTCAGCTCCCTGAATTTAGTGGTCAGGCCGATGCATAGAAAGGTAAAGACAAACGTCCAGGTTCTCAAGTCTTTGATAGGTGAGATGAGCTTTGGGGTGAGGACCTCCTTAAAATCCACAGCTGAAAAGCCGGCGGCCACCGCGCTCATGACAAGGCAGGCGGCAAAAAACCCTAGGACGAACTTCGGAAACCTCAGCCACAACTCAGCCAGGGTCTTTGTCGGCCCTCCTTTTCGGCCGGGAGAAGTTTCCCAGAAGTAGCACGCGACAATAGCCAGCATAAAAGACCACAGCCCGATCCAGATGTCGCGGCCGATCACCTTCATCAAGGTATAGCTCTGAATCGCCGCCTCGTGGCCGATGGCCGCGGCCGCGGCAAAACCGGCCGCGTCCGCGAACTCGGATGTCCCGATCCAGGCCCCGGAAACTCCGGGGGCGAGATTGAGCGCTTTGCAGGCGAAGGGCAGGACGAAGATCATGACGATGGCCCACAAAGATACGATCGAAATGCCGATAGAGACATGGTCTTTTTCCGCCTTGACCGCCCCGCCGATGGCAATGGCCGCCGATACCCCGCACACGGAACCCGCCCCGCCCAAAACAGCGGCAAAACGTTTGTCGAGCTTGAATATCTTTACGCCCGCAAACCAAATGGTTAAAAACGTGCTTACCGAAACGATCGTGGCCTGCAAAAAGGCGATGGGACCCGCATTGATAATCAGCGTCAAGGGAAGCGTGGCCCCGAGAAGAACGATTCCTGTTTTGATGTAAAACTCGGTCCTGAAAGAAGTCTCAATCCAGCGCGGCAGCCGCGCGCAATTGCCGATGATCAAACCGGCGAGCAAGGCGACAAGCGGCGCCTCAAGATTATATTCGCTGGCGTATTTCCAGCTGCTGAAAATGAGAATCAGGAGCGACCCGAGGAAAATAAGGGCAAAGCCGGCGATATACTCGCTTGTTTTAAACCCCATAATCTTCGTGCTGATGGAAAAAATCACTGCAAAGGCAAAAAACAGCCCGAGATACCAGGCCCACTTCTGGGAGAAATGTCCGATGACTTCGTCAAAGCCGATCCATTTTTTCGGCATCACAGCCAACGGCTTCAAGGTGCCTCCGGCGTAGAAAAATAAAATAGCGATCAAGACGATTCCCAGCCCCATCCATACAGCCCACCAGTCTTCTTTTTTCCACAGCTCGGACCAGCTCCATTTCTCTTTCTCCGCTTTCCCGTTCATTTTTTTCATGCCCCCTTTTTAACCCTAAGGCAGGTTAAAAAACAATTTTTCGGCCGGGAAGATATTTTTGCGCACAGAACCCCGCGCCACCACCTGAAAAGCATGTGGAACGTTCAGTCTTTGCTGAAAATAGGAAATGGGGGCGCAGCGACGATCGTCCCCGGCCAATTTAGCTTCCGCCAAAACCCATGGTTTGCCTTCTTTGACCAATAAAAAATCCACCTCGCGCCCTTCTCGATCACGAATATAAAAAAGTTCCGTTTTGTAACCCTCGACATCGTTCAACCAGTGGCATAACTTTAAAAAATGACAGGCAGCCAAATTTTCAAAACGGGGCCCCCCTTCGGGCGCTTCAGACCAATCCCAAAAAAATATTTTCCCTTCTTTCTTCAAAGTGCGGGCAAGTTTTCCGCTGTAAGGGCGCACCTGAAAAACGATATAAAGCCGTTTCAGGGCTTCAATCCAGGCAGCAATAGTTTTGTGATCTACCTGCAAATCTTCGCGCAAATTATTAAGAGAAATGGGCAAGCCTACGCGCCTTGTCAAAAGTTCCATCAGCTGTTCGACGAGACTTATATGGCGAATCATCGTCAAATCACGCAATTCTTGATTAAGGAGAAGATCGCGACGAGCCAGGCGCCAGCGCCTTGCCGCTCTCTCTTGGCCGGAAAACAAAGGCTCGGGGAAACCGCCCAGCTTAAGCAAATCTTCAAGATGGCCGGGCTTGCCGATGCCGCGGCCCCACTTGTCGGGTGATAACAAAATGTCGGTTTTCGGCGTCAGGCCTTCGCCGGCAATTTCACCGATCGTCAAGGGATGCAGCCTATAATGAAGATAACGCCCCAACAAAGACTCCCCTCCCCGCCGATAAATATCCAGCCGGGCGCTTCCGGTAATGAGCAGGCGCTGCTTGTCGCCCTCGGTATCAAAAAAACCCTTAATCAATGGTTTCCATTTGGGATATTTATGAATTTCATCAAGAGCGACAACGCAAGCCTGCCGGCTCCAATCAAGGTGTCTTATAATCAGGCGGTGTTCAGGGCGATCCCAATTGAGACAGATTTGGTTGTTCGGCGATAGTTCCTTGAGAATCTGCCGGGCCAAAGTTGTTTTGCCGACTTGCCTGGGACCCGAGATAAAGACCATTTTCGTTTGAAGGTCTTTTTTGACGGATTCAAAAATAGAGCGCTGGAACATTACGATATTTTCGGATAAATATCCAAATTTGTCAATACTTTTTTGGATATTTATCCGAATTTGTCATAACAAGGTAATCAATTAAAAAGTCTTCTTGGGGTCAGGTCTCTACTTCTACTTCTCCGCGGAGAAGTAGAAGTAGAGACCTGACCCCATTTTTATCCAGCGCATGGCGTCACGCGGCCTCAAGGTTGATACGGCGTCGGACGGCCTGCGGGCTTTGGATAAACTAAAAAAACATTCCTATGACGCGATAATACTCGATATGTCCATGCCCGGCATGGACGGCATCGAGACGCTCAGGCGCATGCTGGAAATAAATCCGGATTTGCGGGTAATTCTTCTTACCGGCCATGCCAGCGTTAAAAAGAGCGTTGAAGCCGTGAAGCTGGGGGCGGTTGATTTCCTGGAGAAACCCGCCGATATCAACACCTTGATGGAAAAGATCAAGGCGGCGAAAGCGGAAAAAATGATTTTGGTTCAGAAACGGACGGAGCAAAAGCTTAAAGACATCCTGGATTCCAAGGGCTGGTAACGGCAAAACTTCAAACAAGGTTTATCGCCATGTCCAGCGCGCCGGAACAATCGAAACGAGGCATAGATAAAAAGCGGCTTTTCTTTATACTCCTGGGGATAGCGCTGTTCTGCCTTATTTACTATTCCACGCCGTGGGCCGACGCCGTAGATCCCGCGGGAAAACACTTTGGGCTTACGCGCGAAGGCAAGGCAAGCATCGCCATGTTTCTTTTTGCGGCAACCTGGTGGATATTTGAAGTGATCCCCATAGGCGTGACGAGCGTTTTGATATGCGTGACGCAAGCGCTTTTTTTAATACGCCCGACCGACGCCGCCTTCACTGATTTCATGGATCCGTCTGTTTGGTTTATATTCGGCTCAATCGCCATAGGCCAGGTTTTTACAAAGACGGGGCTTACCCAGCGCATGGCTTACAGGATGCTTATGATCGTCGGCGAGCGCACAAGCATGATCTACCTCGGATGTTTTGTCATGGTGGCCATGATGACTTTGATAATGGCGCACACGGCCGTGGCCGCCACTGTTTTCCCTTTGCTCGTCGCCATCAACTCGCTTTATGGGGAAAACGACAAGCCCACGAATTTCGGCAAAGGGCTTTTTATCGGCATGGCCTTCACGGCGGGCGCCGGCAGCATTATTACCCTGCTGGGAGCCGCCAGGGGAGCCGTGGCGATCGGATTTTTCAAAAATATGACCGGCAAGGAAATAACCTTTTTTGAATTTACCTATTACCTGTTTCCAATAGGCGCGCTGATGGTGATTCTTCTGTGGATATTGCTCATGTTCAAGCATAGGCCTGAAAAAAAGGAAATACCCGGGCTAAGACCGCGCGCCTCGGCGCTTTATGCGAAATTGGGGCCCATAACTTCCAAGGAAATAGCGGTCCTGGCGATCGTCCTTTCCGTGGTCGCCGCATTGAGCCTGCGGTCATTCATCCCCGCTTTGCAGGCGGTAAACAAAAGCGCGATCATGCTTGTGACAACGCTTCTGTTCTTTCTTTTTAATATCTTACATCTCAAAGATCTCGAGGAACTTGTGCCTGTGGCAGACGGGCGCGGCCGGCTGGCTGGCCGTAAAGTGGTTTCTTCTTTTTCAAAATGCGCATTGGTTTATTTTTGTGATGGGCATAGCTTTCTTTGTGCTTATCATGACCAATTTCATAATGAACGTGGCCGCCATCGCCATTTCATTGCCGGTGGCCTTGGCTATAGCGCCGTATCTCGGCGTAGCGCCGGAGGTGGTGCTTTTTTCATCATTGGTTACGGCCGGGATGCCCTTTATGCTTCTTATCGGAGCCGCTCCCAATGCCATCGCTTACGGCAGCAGCCAGTTCAGCGCCAAAGAGTTTTTCATGTCCGGCTTGCTGGCCAGCCTGTTACTGATGGCGGTGCTTGGGATTTTTATTGCGGTTATCTGGCCGTTTATGGGCATGCCGGTGCTGATTCGATAGGTTTAGGGTTCTTAGCCGGATAGGAGGACATGATGGAGCAGAAATACGTAAAAGACTTGATGCTGCCTTTGGATAAATATGCGGTGGTGCATGAGAACGCCACTTTGTATGACGCGGTGACAGCGCTTAACGAGTCCCATGCAAAACTTTCCAAAGGCGAGCATTTACAC
>JACQWW010000010.1 GCA_016209025.1 Elusimicrobiota bacterium
CTCCGTCCCCGAAGCTCCCTTCGCGCCACCGGCGCTTCCGGGTCCTTTGGCTCCGCTCAAAGGGCTGCGGAGCGGGGTGACCGCGTGAACGCAACGCAATCAGAGCCCTTTGAACAGCCTGCCCTGAGCGAAGTCGAAGGGTTGATCCACGACGTCAACTCCAAATGCGCCAGCCTCAAAAGCGCCGCAGCCTTGCTCAAGGACGTTTCGGACCAGGAGAAGCGCGAACTCTTGGAACTTATGGAACAACAGGCGGGGGCGCTGGTTAAAACAATCGCCGAACACAAAAACCGGCAATGAAACGAGAAAAAATATTTTCTGAAGGCGGTTATTATTCGTTTATTGTCAAAAATAATGTCGTCGGGCATCGCGAAGCCATCGCCATTGTTTCTCAAAGCGTCGTCAAATGGCTATCGCCAGAACAACAAAGCCCGATAAGAGTGCTTGATTTGGCATGCGGCGGCGAGCCGTTGACAATATCATGCATTATGAGCCGGTTTAACAAAATTTTTTTTGATTACACCGGCATTGATATCAATCCCGATCAAGTAGCCATGGCACAGCGCTATAATGGCTATCCTGCCAATGTCCGTAATATTACGATCCTCCAGGGAAACGCCTGGCAACTCGCGGATTTGAAACTCGATAGGATTTATGACCTTATCTACTCTGGTCTAAACTTTCACCATGCAACTCCCGAAGAGTTGTTGTTTCTTGGAAAATCCCTGCGGCCACTCCTTGCTCCTAAAGGGATCGTTATTAATCACGACATTTACAGGCCGCAAGCAGTGTCTTACTTAAGAAGACCTGGGCATAACCCCAATAATAAAGATGATGTTTATACACTGGTGCCGCCGGAAGTATTATCCGGTATTGATCTTTCGGAGCTGGGCATTGCCGAACACGCCTTTGGCGCCCAGCCTTACGATTGGCGACAAGATTTTTTAAAAATTTACAAAGTTCTGTTAGATAAATTAAAGGCCGATCAAAAGGGTGTACAGGATATTTTGGCTCATATGGCATGTCGAGATTTTCCGGTATCAACCGACGAACTATGTCGCATTTGGTCTTTAGTTGGACTGGAGACCGAGATCTGCGATTTCCATAAAACAAATCATCCCTGGCTCCCCTGACCGTCGTAAAACAAGTGCCAATTTTCTGCGGCATTGGGGCCGCGTTGGGATCGGGTTTTGTTTGGGCATCTATGGCATTAGGGAGCGGCGAGCTAATCTGGTGGCCCTATCTTACTGCAAAATACGGGGCAGCGTTTATTGGCCTATTATTGCCTTCTTGCGCCATCCAGTTTTTTGTCAACCAGGAAATTGCTCGTTATACCGTAACAACGGGGGAGGGGCTATTTCAGGGATTCGCCCGTATTCATGTTATTTTTGGGATCTTCATGTGGATTATGATGGTGATTAGCTTTGCTTGGTTTGGCAGTTACGCCACAAGCGGAGCCACTGCGCTTTTTGAATTAACCCATTTCCCCGTTGGGTGGAGCCAAAAAATGGGTACGCTGTTTTGGGCTTATTTATTGATCGGTTTTATGTCCATATTGCTCCTTTCGGCAAGGCGGACATACATAATCATTGAACGTTTCATGAAAACGATGATTGTAATTTGCTTGATTGGCGCTGCGATAACACTCACCAATAAAGAAGTGTTGCGAACTGCTTTTTCCTTTTTCCCCGCCTATTTCAATCCATTCCATTTTTTTAAACACGGATTTCCCTCTACGTGGGATTCTCATGACATTAATCTGCTGATAACAGCCATTTGCTTTGCGGGGATGGGGGGATTTCATAAGGAACAATGGGGACGTTCTTCGGAAATTCGGTTTCTTCACTTTTGATAAACTTTTACATGCCCAGGCAGCCCCGTCTTGATGCCGTCGGTTATTTGCAGCATATTATCGCCAGAGGAATCGAACGAAAAAAAATCTTTCTGGATACTCAAGACCATGAGGATTTTCTCGCCCGTCTTGGCAAGGCTGTAGCCCGATTTAAAATCCAGTGCCTAGCCTGGGTGCTGATGCCTAACCACGTTCATCTTCTGCTTCGTTCAGGCCCGGTCGGCATCATTCCTGTCATGCGCAGCGTGCTGACCGGCTACGCTGTTTATTTTAATAGAAAATACAAAAGGGCCGGACATTTGTTTCAAAACCGTTATAAATCCATCGTCTGCGAGGAAGATTCTTATCTTTTCGAACTTATCCGCTATCTTCATCTCAATCCGTTTCGCGCCGGGATTGTCCAAACTCTCAATGAGCTCAGCTCCTATCCCTGGAGCAGCCATGCCGCCATTATAGGCGGCGTGGCGCGGCCCTGGCATGATGTTGACGTTCTGCTCGCCCAATTCGGCAACAATAGTCGTCAAGCCCAAGAAGAATACCTCCGGCTTCTTGAGTCTGGCATTGATATGGGCAATCACAGGCTATTTCAAGACCCGGGTGAGAGCCTCGCCCCAAGGACAGGGCTTCTCTCCACAGAACATCTCTCTTTATCATCTTCAAAAGCAAGACTCAGCGGCGACGGACGCGTTTTAGGCAGCACCGCCTTTGTTGAGAAAGTGCTTGAAACGGCCGAAAAGAAAAGCGAATTGGCACATCAAATACAACGCCGGCCGGTACCGCTTGGGGAACTAACCAAAATGGTTGCTCAAAAATTTGAAATCCCTTACAATCGTCTCCTAAATAAAGGTAAACAGCGGCAAGTGGTTCTGGCAAGATCCTTGCTTATCCGCCTTGGCGTGGAATATCTCAATAAACCGCTCAAGGAAATGGCCCGCTGGGTTTGCTTGAGCGAATCTTCCGCCTGCCAAGCCAAAGAGCGGGTGACGGTAAGTCCGGAGGAAGTCGCCTTGCTTCTCGAAGAGGCTTGGAAGGCAAGTCAAAAAACGTGTGTGTAATGGAAGAAACCGAATTTCCGAAGAACGTCCCCAATCCCTGGATAAAGGCCGTTGTCGGCAAAGAGCCGCCCTTTGCATGAGCAAAGGACTGCTTTGTGTGCTCACAGGACTGCGTGCTCGACTGCCTGCTGGACTGCCCCGGGGATGATGTGTTTGAAATTTCTTACACCAAAGTCAGGACATATCTGAATTGCCCCTGGCTTTATAAGCTTAAATTCATTGATGATTGGAAGGCCCCGCCTTCTCCTCGGGCCAGCCTGGGGCTTTCCCTTCATAAATCTCTGGAGCTTTGCCTCCGCCGGGGAATCGCCGCGGAAGAGTCAATCCTGGCGGCTTTAGATGAGGTTTGGGACAGGTCCGGCTATGCCGATGCCGGCCAGGAGCTTGATTATTATGATCAAGCCAAAGTGATATTGCGGCGCTATATTGCCGAAATGTCGCCTTTATGGCCGGGAAAGATCAAAGAAATCGAAAAATCGTTCGAGCTGGAGTCGCCGGATTCCGGCTTGAAATTAATCGGGATTATTGACCGCATTGACCAAATGCCTGACGGTTCTTTTGCCGTCATCGAATATAAAAGCCATATCTCTGCTTGGAGCGAAGAGCGCCTGCGCCGGGATTTGCAAATGACCATTTACGCTCATGCGGCGCGCCAAGCCCTTGGTTTGGCGCAAGCCCGTTTTTTTTACTTTTTTTTGAGCCTCGGCAAAATCGTCGAGGCATTCCGCACGGATGATGATTGGCGGTCGGCTGAGCAAACGTTAAAAGACGCGGCCGCGGCTGTCCAGTCGGGACGTTTCGAACCCGACAGCCGTTATTGTCCTTCATGCGAGATGAACAGGAGCTGTTCTTGGGCGCTGACCAGCAGGGTTTAAGCAGTCTCCTGGACAAGGCGCGCCGGCTCAGGTTAAAAGGCTGTTTCCGGCAGGCGTTTTCCTTCGCAGAGCGCGCCGTGATTAAAGCCAGGCGGATGCGCCGGCCTGATTTGGAACTGGAGGCTGTTTGGGAACTGATGGACTGCGGCCGCTTAGTCAGCCCTTCCCGCCGGTCGTTTTTAAAGGCTATGGGCCGGCGTTCTTTGGTTTTGGCCCGCGGGTCGGCCGATCCCCTCCTCCAGGCGGAAGCTGCGGCGCGCTGGGGCGCCTTACACCGAACCTTGGGCGAGCACGGCCAAGCCGCGCGGATAATCAAAAAGCTTGTGTCCGGTTTTACGATAAGAAAAGACCGCCAGCTTTTCGGCTACGCCTTATGGAATCTGGCTTTTGCCCTGCGCATGCGCCTGGAGCTTGAAGAAGCTAAAAAGCGTTTCCGGGAGTCGGAGGAAATTTTCCGGCGTTACCGCGATCTCTCCGGCGCAGCTTACGCGCTTTGCGGCCGGGCCGGAGTCATGAGGCTTAGCGGCTTTCCAAGCGTTTCATTAAAACTTTATCGCCGGGCTAAGCGTCTTTTTGAGAAAGACCGCGATCTTTACGGCCGGGCTTATAGTTCCTGCGGCCAAGCTAATGCTTTGAGGCGCTTGGGCCGATGGCACCAGGCTGTTGGCTTATATAATCGCGCGGCCCGTCTTTACCGCTTGATGGGCGACGAGATCAATGAAGGCTATGTTCTTTGGGGACGTTTTGTTTGTTGCCGGCATTTGGTGCTCATAATTCGCGC
>JACQWW010000035.1 GCA_016209025.1 Elusimicrobiota bacterium
ACCTGGGCAGGGTCTCCGACCCTTCTAACAGGTGCTGGCCCAAACTCCGTCCCCGAAGCTCGTCGCGTCCTTCTGGGACTCCAAACGTCCCCGACCTCCGGAATGGGGCTGCGGCGCGGGGCGGGAATCCAGGCTTCCCCGTTTCGCTTCCCACCCTTTTCTATTTTTATAGCTATTCACCGTCTGCCCAAGCAAAACAATTTCCTTGATTCCCCGCTGGACTCGCCCTTCGATCTCTTCAAGTATCGCGTCAGCCGGCCGGTAGACCTCCCGCCCCCGCACCGAAGGCACGATGCAATAGGAGCAGGCAAAATTGCACCCCCGCATAATGGTCACAAAAGTCGAAACCCCCCCTCTTTTACAACCCTCTCCCCTTGCGGGAGAGGGCGGCCACGGCCTCTGGCCGTATCTCCGTCCCCGAAGCTCTGCGGAGCGGGGCAGGGTGAGGGGTTCATTAAATTTCTTTTTTCCAAAATTTCTTTTCAGTAGAATTTCTTTAATAATTTCCGGAAACTGTTCTATAGATTTCGCCCCCACCACCAGATCAACATAAGGAAACCGCTCGCGCAGGGTCTCTTTGATCCGCTCCGCGGCGCAGCCGGCCACAATCAACAGCCGATTCGGTTTTTCCTGTTTCCATTTACGCAGGGCGCCGATATAAGACACGGCCTTGTCCTCGGCGTGCTGTCTTACTGTGCAGGTGTTGACAAGAACAGCCCCGGCCTTTTCAAGATTCGACGCGGGCTCAAAACCATAAGCCGCTAAAACCCGGCCCAACTCCTCGGAATCCGCCGTATTCATTTGACAGCCGAATGACTGAACGTACAGTTTCATAAGTTAATAATGATCCGGATTAATCTTGCGGGGCTTTAGCCAATTCGTATCTTGTCCATTCACATTTATTCGCATTTTTGTTTCCTGAAACGCTTATATTGGCGAGGTTTTCCAGTGAATTGTCGCAGGCGCCGTCATTGTAATCATTGCCTATATAGCGGACCAATAAATAATCATGTCCTGAATCATGATTGTTTTTGTAACTGGGGAATTGCACGGCCAGGTTGGTTGATTTGTAATCAGTGTTTTGCGCCGGCACTTTTTCAAAATCCGCATTTGAAGTGTTCAAAAACCACCAATGGCCATCCAAGCGGATCATTACGAATTGATGGCCATTTATCGTCATCTCTTTGTTGTAAGCCGTTTTTTTACGCGGACACGCTGTGTCGTAATCCTTGTGTGACGCGGAGACAACATAACGGATATCTTTTGGCGCGAGTAATTTCAAAGCCTTGACGATGGCAATAAAAGTTCGCGCATAGTGACTGCATCCGAAAGCCATTTTGTGCTCGATAATATCGGAAGCCGTTGGAGCGAAAAAGATTTTTTTCGGATTCGTTTTTGCGTATTTGTTATATAGCGCCAAATGGGATTGTAATGCGCCTCTATCCATATTTGATAGCGCGGGAATATTTCTTCCCCGGCTCAACATTTCGTCAACATTCCTTATTTTTTTTCCTTGAAAGACGCCGTGCAAGGCGAAAAATGTTGAAGGGGCTAATTTGCCGGAACCAACCCCTTTTTCTCCGTGAATAAAATGAACAATGTATTTCAGTTTGTCTTCCAAAGAGAAATTATTCTCAAATCCGGCGGTAATCCCGGAGGCATATTGCTCGACGATCGGAGTTGTGTTTATTAAATCAGGGCACTGGGCCGATAATTTACCGCAGAAATTATTGATCGAGAGCAAAATAAACCCAATAGCTGCCTTTTTTTTCAATTTGACCACTTTGTTTCTTTGACCCCTTTTTCTTTCTTCAGATGTTCACCTGGCCGTCGTTGCTGTGCCAATTTGATGTATTCCTTGATGTGGGGTTGGCAGAGGATGTCCAAAGGGCTTTTTCATTTTGGTCTAAAAATTTCAACGCCATAGAATTGTCCTTGCGGACCGTAAGAGCAGATGATTGGGAATTTTTTAAGCAGTTTTTTGGGCAGTTCCCAGACAAAACCGCCATATTTTTTTCCTTTGTCTGCTTTGCCTTTGGCAATTTCTACATCTACCAGATGGCTGTCAATCCAGACGCGAACTTCTTTTTCCTGTAGTTCCACAATTCTGTCCGCTGCGATATTTATTTTTTTATCCAAAAGGCTTGAAGGATACGAATGGTGAACGCGGACGTTTAGTCTGGCGCCATGAAAATAGATGGCATCATCAACTAAACGAGCCTTTTGTTTGTCTGGGAAGGTCTTTGATTTACGGTTTGGCGTGCCCACGTACTGCCCAATGACTTTCGCGCCATGGACAGGCAATAGGTATTCCCAGGCGGGCGAATTTTTGATTTTGCCGCAAATGCGGCAAGCCCACCGGCCTTCCTTATCTTTGAGTTTGCGGTACCCCTTTTTGTGTTGGCACATAAGGCCAAAATATTCCCAAGCGGCGCCCAGGGTTTGATAAAGTTCATTGAATTTATCCATCGTTTTTCGTGGATAGCGCTTTTTTGAAAAGAGATAGTTTTTGCAAATAAAATTCATCAGGCGAATTGTCCGTCGGATATTTTGCTGAACGTATTTTTGGCCCATTCGACATTGCTTAGGGTTATGGTGAGCGTAAGCTGAACCATGGTCGGCCATCTTCAAATTGGTGGGACCATGCCTAATTGGCGGATTAAGTATGATGTCCCCCGATTTTGCTACACAACCTATTTCCACCACTTCACAAATCCATCTACCAATAAGCCTCCGATGGCTCGTGCAAGCTGTCGTTCCTTCTCGTTTTCCGGTGCATGCCCAAAAAGGTTCCATGCAACCCAAGCTCCCAGCGAATCAGAAAATAGGAAAGTTGGGTCAGTCCTGACTTTGGCTAAGCCATTATAGGTACGATCTACAAATTGCCGACAGTCTTCGCACGCTCCATGTCCGTCAGGATAGTATCCAATGAGTTCCCTGGTCACGGATTCCAAGAGCATGTCTTTCTTGGCCTCTGGAAGTTCCTCATGGTTCAGTTGAGAAACTCCAACGAAAATGCCACCAATGGTGACAATAAAATCCCAGTGGCCCGGTTTAACCGACCTCACTTCAGGGAAGCGATCTAAAACTTGAGTGTACAATGTTACAGCCAGCACTTTTGCCGCCCCAGGGAGTCGAGCCGCTCGATCTGCCAAATCGTGGAATTCAGGGGACACCATGCTCAATTCATTTAAAAATTATTGCAGCTTCGTTTGTTTTTATTGTTCAATCCAATCATTCCGGCTGATGGCGGCTTGCCTGAGAAGGCGATGAAGCAAATCCGGACCGATGTCGCCGTGGTGCGGATTGGGAATCGTCAACGTCAAATCGTCTTTTGTCATGTAAAGATGACGCCCGCCGGAAAACGGCCCCTCAAACCCGAAGCTTTTTAATTTTTGGACCAGTTCCCTCCAGGAAACAGGCCCCAGTTTAGGCATGCGCCAGTGGTATTTTTTGAGCTGGTTTCAGTGTTTGCCCTTTGATTCTAGGCAACAACAAGCCCTTTTTTAATCGGACAAGAATCCATCCCTCTAAAACTTCTTTTAAATTTTCCCGGCACTCTTCAAGATTTTTGCCCGTTGCCCATACGCCCCGGCAGATGGGGATTTCTCCATAATAGGGCAGCTTATCATTGATGATTTCGTATTTTGCCCCTTCCATGGCTGCGTGCACGTATTCTTCAATCATAATTCCCTTCCCTATTCAGTATATAGCATGTAAAAGGCAAATTTTCACGAAGCTTTTCGTCATGGGTGCGATATGAGTCTCATGTCGTAAAGCCGCGTTAAACATCGTTACCGAGTTTCCAGCATGAAGTTTTAGGGGGTCCGAATAGGCGCCTTGGTAAGCTCTGACGACACAGCACTCTACGGGTTGCGGTTTTTTCACGGCAAGTTTTATTTTTTCAAAAAAGCGGTTATATCCTCCGGCAGCCAATGAGGACACCTGAGACACCTGAGGACACCTGATGGACGTTGTTTCATAATTAACTTATGAGGGAAAAAGAATTTTTTTCTTGAAAGAAAAAAATTCTTTTTCTGTCCTTCCCGTCTTCAATAGGCAAAAAATTTCCGACGATATGGGCAAACCTGCGCAAATTTTTCATTGATACCTTCCTGTCAAAAACTCTTGCGACTTTTTTATTTTAGCCTAAAAATTTTAACGCCATAATCACGGTCAACCTTCGGGTGTGGTAAAATTGGTCTATGGGGCGCATGTTTTGGATATTAGCCTTGATCTGTTTTGCCGCTTTAAAGCCGGGCGTTTACGAAGACAAGAAAAGAATTAAAATCGGCTTGACCGATGTTTTTATCCGCACCGTAGACGTAAAGGCCGGGCCGGCCTCCGGCGTTGTTTTTGTTGTTTTACATGACGATGAGAACGTAGCCTCGGCATCGGCTGAAGAAATCGTGCAAAATTACGGCGGCCGTTTGGTTGAGCTGATCCACCGCGGAACCAGGCGCATTGAGTTTTATTCGGGAGGCAGGCGGTATTCTTTTGACCCAAATAGAATTTTCACCGAAGAAGGCTTGAGGGCGACGCTTAATAGCGATAATGAGCAAGCCCTGGGCCATGTTAGGAATTTCGCGGCTTTGTTGTTCAATGACGAGCGCTATCTGGGGGGCGCATCCAGGGCGGTCGTGGCTGTTCATAATAACGGCGACGCAGGAGAGAGCGTTTTAAGCTATGGTCCCGGCGGCAGGTATGAACCGGATGTCGAAGACGTTTATGTCAACAGCGTCCGGGACGCGGATGACTTTTTTTTCGTCACCAATAGAGGCGTTTTTGAGCATTTTAGAAACCTTGGTTTCAACGCGGTGCTTCAGGATAATATCAACGTCAGAGATGATGGTTCTTTGTCGGTTCGCTGCCGTGAATTTTGCGACGGCCAAAGCGTTCTTTATCTCAACGCGGAAGCGCAGCAACCGGGACACTTGCGTGAACAGGTTGCCATGTTGACCGAGGCTGTCAATTTTTTAAGAATTCCTTAGACGGCACAGCCGTATTAAAACAAGTCCGATATTATTTACAGCCGGTTGTAGATTTTTGGAAAAATCCCGCGGCGCCGAGGCGCCGGCCATGTCGGTTATGGCCCGGATTTCAAGGAATGGCTTGCCGTGGAAACAGCTGGCTCGGGCGCATCCTGCCCCTTCCCATGCAACGGCCAGGGCCTCAGGCCCAGACTCCGTCCCCGAAGCGCTGCGGAGCGGGACGGCTAGGGCCCCGGTCTGATGGCGCAGTTCATTGGCGCGCTTCGTGGTCACAATATCCTCGTCGCCGCTGGCTACGGGACCGAAATAAACATGAAAGCGGTCGGCAGCAGCTTTAAGTTTATGTTTCAGCGCGGTTAGGGTGTTCAGATCAGCGGCCCAGCTTGGCGGCGGCGCATTATCCGTAAAACGTTCTTTATAATCGTGCTCGATGGTTTGAGTCGCCACGACCACATCTCCGGCCTTGAGGTGGTTTGCCAGACTTCCAGCCGCGCCGGCGCATATCACCAGGCCGATGTCTTTTAGCCTTTCCAGCAGGTATTGGGTATGAAGGGCGCATTGAACCTTGCCGTGGCCGCCCAGGGCAACAATGAAATTGAGTTCGGGAAAAGTCATGGAGGGTATTTTTCCGATTGGTTTGGGGTGTCCGCCGGCGCCGTCGGCCTTAAGCGACGCGGTTAATAATTTAAATTCTTTTTGAAGCGGGGTGACGACAAGGGTCATGGGGTCAGGTCTTCATTTGTCACTTGTTACAACAAACTGTGGCCACCATTTAGTTCCTACCAACAAGTGACAAATGAAGACCTGACCCCATGATGACCCCATTATTGCAGGGGTGCGGGTTCAAAATCCGCCAATTCCGGATAGGCTTCGATGGTGATGACTTCCCCTGACGGCATTTTCTGGCTGTAGCCTGTTTGAAGGATGGAAAAAATTTCGTCGGCAAAAACCTGATCCGCGAAATTCTCGCCGGTGGCGGCATAGGCTTTTAAAATTTTGTGATAGTCCTTGAATCGCATATTTTTGGCTTTTTTCCCCAGCACCTTTTTCTTCAAATCAACAATGAGGGCGGCCGAAGCCTTTATGTTTTTCACCGGATCGGTTTTCAAAGATTCGGCGCCGCAATTCAATGCTTTGGCGCCTTCGGAAAGGCTATTGGGATTGCTTTTGCCGCCGAGCCCCATTAAGCCCCATCCCTTGTCATTGCTGGAGGGTTTCGGGCTTTTCATGCTGAAGCCGCTTTCATGAAGGGAGATGGTCAGGAGAATGTCAACGGGCAGGCTGTATTCTTTGGCGATCGCCTCGAAGGTTTGAAAGAGCTTGCCGGAGCCGATCAATTCTGCGCCGGCGGATAATTTGGCGCTTGGTCCCGCCAAATCCTCTTTCATTTGTTGTTCGTAGAGTTCGGTTTTTGCGGATGAATCACTGCGCTTTTCGCCGCGTTCTTTGGGGATTTCAAACGTTTCCGGCCCCAATGAGGGGACCGCCGGGACCTCAAGCATGACCGGGCTGCGCGAGGGAGCTGTTTTTTTCTTGGCCGCGGTTTTCTTGCCGGCGGCGAATCCATCCGGGGCCGCGAACATCAGGGACAAAGAAATTATGGCGATCAGATGATTATTCATAATAGTTAATTCATCATATCCTACGTCTGCCGGACTTTCAATAGAACTAATGCGCGCGCGGGCCCTTGACGGCCGCGGTTTTTTTCAGCCGGGCGCAGACGGTTTTATTGCCGCCGGACGATCCGGCTTCGCCAAGAGCTTCCAGGGCGCTTTCCATAAGATTTTTTATATTTGAGGGCTGGCAGGTTTTAAAACTGGTGACCCCGACGCTGGCGGTGACGGCCAAGCTTTGTTCATTTAAAGCGAAATTATGATTTTGAATTTTTATTCTGATTCTTTCGGTCAGGGCTTCGGCTTGTTCGAGGCTGGCGGTGGGAAGAAAAAGGGCGACCGCGTCATCGCCGCGGCGGGCCAGAATATCGCTTGTTCTTATGGACGATTTTACGAGATCTATTGATCTGGATAAGGCAAAATCGCCGGCTTCGAAGCCGTAGTTGTCGTAGATTTGTCTTAAATAATCAATGCCGATGACGGCCAGCGAGAAATCATCGCCGTAGCGCTGGGCCCTGGCCAATTCCCGCTCGACGAACGAGTCGAAAAATTTTTGTCCGTAAATTCCCGTCAGCGGATCGAAAAAATCGGCGCCGTAGCGCCTGGCGTTCTCCAGAGCCAGTCCCGCCTGGGCGGCGAAGGCCATGAACAATCTTTGATCGGCAAGGTTGAATTTACCGGACAGTTTGCCCGCGGCCGCGATGACGCCAAGGATTTTTTGTTCGGTTTTCATGGGAACGCAGAGAACATCGCCGGCCGCGCAGTTTTTATTTTTGCCATGGCATGCGCAGCTTTGAGTTTTCCCGCCTCCGCGGCGGCCGGGGCTCTGCCGGCGTGCGCCGGCGCCGCTGATCATAAGCGGTTTGCCGTTTTTGGCGGCCCGGTAAGCCGCGCTTCGGCATATTTTTGCCAGGCCGGTTTCTTCGTCGAGCGGGCCTTCTTCGCCGAGGGTCCAGAAATAGCACGGCTTGGCCGTGGCAGGATTGATTAGCGTCAATGAGCTCGCTTTCACCTGCATGATTTGGCGGCTTGTTTTTAAGATTTCTTTGAGAAGCTCCTGCTCATCCTGGATGCGGTTGAGTTTTAGGGCGGCATCGAGAAGCCGGTATAACGCGTCTTGTTCTTGCATGTTACAGATAAAGTTTGGGGCAAAAACCACGTTTTGGCAAGGCCGAGTTTTATTTAGTCAAGAGTCCGTCTTCAGGCCGGTTTTCCAAGGCCTTTTTTTGATCGGCTTTGGCGATGAATTCTATTTTATTGAGCTCAACCTCCAGCTCTTTAGCGTGGCGGACAAGATCAATGACGTTTTCATAAGATTGCCTTGAAAGTTCCATTGATTGCTGCATTTCAAAAGTTTTGTTGGAGGCCGATGCCGTGTTTACCAATTGTCTGGCGTATTTGATGTTGGGCAGGTCATAGTGCCTGACTTGTTGGCCGTACTTGGCCAGCCGCTCGCCGATCGTCTGGGAGCGCACGGCATAGGTTTCCGCCATGGAGGCGTTTTCCTGCCAATGGGAGATGGTGTGGTTATAGTAACCGCGATAAGCATTCGGTTTGTTGCCGTAAGCCGTGATTTTGCCTTCGAATTGCTCGAGGCGTTTTTGCCAATACTGCCGCACCTCAGCCGCGCTGACCACGAGCTTGTCCATGGCGGCCAGCGTTTTAGCGGCATAATCTTCATGGCGGCTGATTTCGCGCTCCATCCTGATTTTTCCCGATGCGTAGCGGGCGTCGAACGTCCTGCCCGGCGAAAAAAGAGCAGACCCCGAGCCCGCGGCTTTGGCGGAGGCGGCAGGCGGGGCTTGTTGTTCGCTGGCAGGCGGGGCCGGAGCGAACAAAGGTTTGATGTCGGTTTCTTTTTTCAGGAACGGGTCGTCTTGGCTGTGGGCCGGTTTTAAGAGTCCAGCTTCACCAAGCACGAACAAAGCGGCAGCGCTTAAAACAACAGCGGCGATTTTGTGTTTGATTTTTGTTTTTTCGTGCGACGAATCTTTTTCTATTTCCCTTGTCATGGCCTTGTCCTCACTTCAAAAATCGCTTTCTATTTAATTGTTACCAGACAAAACCCGATTTTGCAAGAGGCAATTTATAGGGGCGAAGAGTTGAATGTTGAATATGGAATATTGAATATTGGTAAGAAGAAGAAAAATTTTTCCAATATTCTACATTCAATATTCTATATTCTCCCGATTACCGGAGCCAGCCGCGGATGCCTTCTTTGCGCGTTTCTATCAAGAGCCAGCTTTCTTTTTTTTCGATTATGTGCACATACCTGCCTTCCGGGATTTGGGTCGTGATGGGCAGGCTTTCCGAAGGTCCGGAACGTAAAAGCCCGGGAACTTTTAAAATCATCCAGCCGCGTCGTCCGGCGGCAGCGTGACCGGCCGCAAAGAGAAATAAAAATAGAAAGCATGCGCTTGAAAAAATGGAAAATTTAGTCAGGACCGGGGCCGGCCGCCGTTCAAGCCAAAAATATTTAATCCATAAAGCGACGGCCGATATCCACCAAAAAACAAGGCACAGGGCTATGCTTTCCTCTAAGATAAGAAGATTCCATAGGCGGTAAAGCGCCATGGGCATGCCGGGCGGCGCCAAGGAGTCTCCTGCTTTTTGCGCGGCAAGCGCCAGATTATCCGCCACAAGAGAGCTTCTCGGATTGCTTTTAAAGGCTCGCCAGTAAAGTTCCAGTGCCTCGGGGTAGTTGCCGGCTTTTAGATAGGCGTTTCCCGCATTATAATAAGCCTGCCAGCAGGCGTTGTTTTCCTGGATAACGCGGGAATAGTATTCAGCGGCTTGAAGATAATTGCCGCCGCGGTAGGCTTCAGCCGCTTCATTCCAAACAGCAGCCAGGCGGTCTTCAGCTGCTACCGGCTTGGTCAAGAGGGTCAAGAGGGTCAAGAGGGTCAAGAGGGTCAAGAATTTCATTTTTTCCCCTCAATTTTTTCAAGGATGGTTTTTACGCGCCGGGCGTTTTCGAGAAGTTCAGCTATCAACTCCTTGCCTGTCCGGCTCTTGTCAGGGGCGAAACGCAGAAAATGAAGCGTTTCCAGCGTTTCTTCGATCATCGTCAAGTCCTCTTGGCTGATTAGGCCGGCTGCTTTTTGCGATATTTCCTTTACGATAGCCTTGGTGGTGATTTTTGAAACGACCAGGCCAAGGCGCGCCAATAGCGCTTTTTCAAGAGCCATGGCCGCGATATTGGAAGCCTCGAGATATTCGTTTTTAGCCGCAAGCTGTTCGGCTTGGCGCACGGCCGCGGTCAGTTGTTCGAGGGGCCGCCGGCGTTTCAGGGCGCGCTTTTTCCTTGCCGCTTGGATCATGACAGCGGCAAGCCAGAAGATTGCCGGCGTGGCGCCGGCCGCGGGCCATCGCTGTGCCAGCTTTTTCACAAGCAAGGTGAACGGATGAGGCGAAGGCGGTTTTTCGATGATGTAATGGATGTCTTCGCTGATTGTCTTGGCTTGTTTCGCTGTTTCGCCGGCCGAGGAAGCCTGCTGCATCGGTTCGCCGGATACTTTGACCGACAGGCTTTGGGTTTCTCGTCTGACATATTCTTTTTTTTGCGGATCAAAGTAAACGAAGCGGATGGCAGGGATATTCAAGGCCGGACGGCCTGGTATCTGAGGAATCAGCAGAAGCTTGTAGATTTTTTTTCCGGTCACCATGCCTTTATCTTTCGAGATTGTTTCCGATTTTTCCGTTTCGTAGCTTCTGAACATTCCCTCAAGGTTCGGATATATGGGGCTGGGAAGACTGCGGATGTTGCCTTCGCCGGAGATCGTCACGGTCAAAGTGAGCGATTCGCCGACCTTGAGCTCGTTTTTGTCCAGTTCGGCGCGGATGTCGAATTTGCCCACGGCGCCCGAGAAATCTTTGGGTTTGCCCTCCGGCGGCAAAGGCGATGCTGTTATGGCAAGCGGTTTTGTTTCCAGAACATGGACCTCGCCCGCCCCGCCGAAGAAACGTTGAAAAAATTGAGGATCAAAAGGATCCATTGAGAAAGGGTCCTGGGATTTTTCCAGCTCGACCTGGATTTTAGCCGAGCTGATTTGCAGTTTTCCGCTTACCGTCGGAAAGATAACGGCCGGAATCTCCGTAACCTGATAGCCGATGCCGGCGATGTTGGAATTGAACGTTTTTTGCACCAGATCTTCATGCCAAAAGCCGCTGAAGGTCGGCGCGGCATACTGCGGCTGCGAAGCAAAGGGAACCCTGGTATAAAAAAGGACGGAAAATTTCACCGCTTCCCCGACATACACCTGGTTTTTATCGGTTTTGGCATCTAGGAAGACAAGGGGCGGCGGCGCTGCTTCTTTGGCCGGCGAAGGACGGCCGGCGCGGGAATCCTGAGCCGGGGCGCTCGGCGTTTTGGCGCTTTTTGTTTTTCGGCGTTCAGACACCATGTCTTGAACAGTCCGGGGAAAAGACGGAGAGGGAAATTGCCGCATATAGCCTTGCGGGGTCCCGGGTATTTGCGGCGTTTTTTGGTCGGCAACCTCAAGAGAAACGACTTCTGAAGTGATCGTCTGGCCGCCGCCCGCTTCCAGGCGGGCGGGTCCGAGTTTAAATTGGCCGGCCTTTGAGGCTCCGAGAATCAGGCTGTAAACGACCGAGGTCGTCATTTGCCAGTTGACGATTTCGATTTTCTGGCTTTTAGACTGCGAATAAACCGAGAGTTCGGCCGGGATGGCGATCTTCGGTTCTCCCAAGCCGCCGGATGACCCGACCACGGCGATTTCCAGGGTCGCTGTTTCGCCCAGGAGAATTTTGTTTTTATCTAGCCGCAAAGAAAGCCGGATGTCCGCCCAGACGGGTGTAGAATGTAGAATATAGAATATAGAATATAGGAAGAGAAGAAGAAGGTAAATTTCCCTTTTTGCCCTACATTCAACATTTAACATTCAACATTCTCCCGCTTTACCAGTCATTCTCCGCGCTTGGTTCCTGGGGTTTGCGTTTTTTCATTTTTTTCAATTGATTCATTTCGTCCTGCTCAAAGGCCTCGAGGAGGGCCTCAAGTTCTTGCTGCCCCATTTGAGGCTGTTGTTTTTGGTTTTTTTGATCCTGATTTTCTTTGGAATTATCCTGCTGCTCCTGACCGCCGCCTTGGCCGCCAGCATTTTTATTTTCGGGGGGTTTTTCCCGGCGCAGGGCAATAGCCAGATTATGCCGCGCGTCGCTGTCTTTGGGATTTAAAAGGAGGGCCCGCTTATAAGCCTCGATCGCCTTGTCTTTTTGCCCCAGGCCCATTTGGACGTTGCCGTAGTTGTAGAGGCTCTCGGATCTTAAATTCAGGTCTTTGATTGACAAAACTTTCGATTCTTCAAAGGCTTGGCCGGCTGTTTCCATATCCTGCATTTTATAAGCGGCGCATCCTTTATTGAATTGGATGACGGGATTTTTCGGATCATTTTGTCCGGCCCGGTTGAACGAATTCCAAGCGGATTGATAATCGCCTTTTTTGTATTCATCCACGCCTTTGCGGGTCGGCGTTTTCCAGCCGGCGCCACACGCGGGCGGAGAATATAGAATATGGAATATAGAATATAGGCAAAAGAAAAAAACGTAGATTCTTTTTTTTATCCTACATTCAACATTCAACATTCAACATTCTCTCGTTTTACGTTTTTTTTCCGGTATCACAAACTCCGCCAGCAACAGCAAGAAACCTAAAGCCAGGGGAATCTGGAATCTGTTTTCCAGTTCCATTTGCTGACCTTTGCCTTTTTTAGGATCAATCGGCACGACCAGGCTCCTTAATTGCGGCTGGGGATTCGTGTTGTTGTCGAGCCGCAGAAAAAGGCCACCGGTCAGGCGCGTCAATTCCTCCAGAGAATCCCCCTTGGCTTTAGAGACGACCGTGTTTCCTTGTTTATCCCTCTTATAGCCTAAAAAATTGCCGTTTTCATCCCTTTGCGGGATGGGTTCGCCTTGGACGGCGCCGGTCCAGAGAGCCGAAACCCTGAGCTTGTTTTTTTGCAGGTAGCCGGCCATAGAGCGGATGTCGCCTCCATGGTCTTCGCCGTCAGTGACAATCAGGATGTTTTTTTGTCCGGCTGAGCGCTCAAGGATGGCCGCGGCGGTTTTAAGGGCGGCGTTGATATTGGTTCCCGGATAAGGCAGGGATCCCGGCACCGTCGTTTCAAGAATGAAGCGCAAGGCCCCGGCATCCAAGGTGAGCGGGCATTGCAGGTAGGCGCGTCCGGAAAAATTGACCAAACCGATACGAAAAGGCGCGTCATTTTCCCCTTTGGCAAAAGCCTGGATCATTTCAAATCTGGCTCTTTCAAAGCGGCTGGGCTTGATGTCCTGGGCCAGCATCGAATCGGAGGTGTCGAGGCAGACCACAAGATTGGCGCCTAAAAGCGGAATTTCCCGGCGGCGAAGGCCCCATTGCGGTCCGGCTAAAGCGACGGCAATCAGCGGCAGGGAAACCGCCAAAATAACGGCTTTGACAGGGCGCAGCTCTTTGCCGGTTTGGCCGCTTAAGACGCTCTGAAGATGTTTTGATGAAATCAAAAGCGATAGGAGCCGGCGGCGTTTTTTTGGAATCCAATGGATGACGGCCATGCCGGCAAGGCAGGCGTAAACTAGAAACCACAAGAATTTAGGGAAAGCAAAAATATCCATGCTAAGGCAAAGTTAAAAGCAGTGTTCCCTGCAAAAGGATCTCCACCCCGAGAAAAAAAAGCGCGGCAAGAACCAGCGGCGGGTAAAGTTCCTCGAAGCGGATCTGCCTGGGAGGCTTGACTTCGGTTTTTTCAAGCCGGTTGATTTCATCGAAAATGCCCTTAAGTTCGGACAGCTCCGTGGCGCGGAAATACTTGCCGCCGGTGTTTTCAGCGATTTTGGTCAGGGTGTCTTCGTCAATTTCCTCTTCCGGACGGCGGATATAGCGTGTCCCGAAAATGGGATCGGTCATCGCGTAAATCCCCCCTCCGCGCTTGCCGGCCCCGATAGTGTAGACCTTGACGCCCATGCTTTGGGCCGTTTTTGCCGCGGCCAGCGGATCAACCGACCCGGTATTGTTTCTGCCGTCGGTGAGCAAGATGACGGTTTTGCTTAAACTAGGGACCTTTTTTAAATGAACCAGAGAGGTCATTAATCCGCTGCCTATAGCCGTGCCTTCTGTCTGGGTCATGGCGATTTCGACATGCTCAAGGAAGCTTTTAACCGCTTCCCTATCCAATGTCGGGGGGCAGGCCAGGACAGCCGCTCCGCCGAAAACGACCAAGCCGATTCTGTCGCTTGTTCTTTTGTCAATGAAGTCCGCCGCTATTTTTTTGGCTGCCTGGAGCCGGTTGAAAGGCTGGAAATCGAGCGCTTGCATGGAAGTGGAGGTGTCCAAGGCCAAGATGATGTCAACGCCCAGCATCGGTTCAAGTTCCTCGATTGTTACTTTTTGCGGTCGCATAAGCGCGGCGGCCAAAAGCAGGAGGGCGATAATTCTGAGTATGGCCAGAGCATCGCCGGTCGTGGCGTATTTTCCCATGCCGGTTTTTTCCATTAGAAACGACCGGTCGGCGTCGGCCTTAGAATATCTCAATGTCGCGTCGCATGCCAAACGTTTGCGTTTCAGTATTTTTATCGTCAAAAGGGCCGTCAAAATCGCCACAATAGCCGCGATTCCAAGCCAGGGCGCAGCCAAGGCGATGGAAGAGCCGGGCATTTTAAGTTTTTGGATTCCGGGCCGGCGCCGATTCCTTCCCAGCGCCGCCGGAGTCTGCTTGTAGTTGGACAGGAGCGGGGCGGCCACGGCCTCGGTCTCTGACCGCACCTGGACAGGGCCTCCGGCCGTCAAACAGGTGCTGACCGTATCTCCGTCCTCGGAGCTCGTCGCGTCCCCCTGGGACTCCAAACGTCCCAGACCTCCGGAATGGGGCTGCGGAGCGGGGCGGCCACGGCCACTGGCCGTATCTCCGTCCCCGAAGCTCTGCGGAGCGGGGCGGTGCGTTTCAACGAATTCTTTCAATATGGCAACCGCTTCATTGTTTTCCTGCGTGGCCGGCGCATATTTGGCGAATTTGGCCAAATCAGTGATTTCCAGGCTTTCCTTGAGCTTGATGAGGCCGGGCAGATTGATATTGAGGTCTTGTCTGGCTGAATGAAGGCGGCGCAGCAGTTCGCTTGTCGTGAGGCTTGCCGTATCAAGCTCGAAGCGCCGGTCAAGATACCGCCGGAATATTTCCGACAAGGCGAAATGAAATTCCCGGCAACGCATGGCTTTTAGCAGGTCAGCCTCCTGGAGTTTGTCCAATTCGCGGTAGAAGGCTTCTTCCGCCGGGAGGTTTCGCAGGGCTTGCTGAAATGCTTCGGCGGCTTGGCGTTTTTTTGATTTCAGCCATGACCATAGAGCCAGCAGAGCCGTCACAATTATCAAAGATAAAGGTATCATCATCCACGGTTTTTCCCAAAAATAAAGAGGTCTTTTTGGTTTTTTAATGTCCCGGATATCGGAAGGGTCTTTGGATCGGGCGGTCGGATCAATAATTTTTAAAGGGATCGGCGGAGTTTTGACGATAGTGGGCGACGAGGCGGGGTTCAAGGCCGGAATTTCTATGGAAGGCACCTCGACTTCTCCCAGCTTGAAAGGCATTAGATTCGCCGTCAATTCCGTAATAGCCAGTCCCTCTTTATTCTGAAGTTTTACCCGGAAATCCCAAAGAACAAAGTCTCCCCATTGGGTCTTGCCGGCTTTCCAGGAAGATAAATCCAGTTTTAAATTTGCCGGCAGGCGTATCGTGTATTGAATTTCAACCGGCGAGGCGAGCAGGGCCTCGGTCTGTTTTGGCTTGGCCTCCACCCCGATGGCGCCCTGGGCCGACAAAAGATTGGGGAATAATGGAATAAAGCAATACAAGAATAAGAAAAAGACGAAATTTTTCAGTTTCCCCATAGGGATATTCTAACTTTTAGATATTCGTCTTAACGGCCCAGATGAAAATCGGGGAAAGATAGTCAGGGAGCGTCTGACCGGCCTGTTTTAGAAGTGGACGACAGCGCTCCCTTTTTGGATTTCGATTTTTTGAATGCCATAGGGCAGGGGAAACAGGCGCGCGAAGTCCATGGGCGGCCTCTGTTTTTCCCCGACATAGCGCAGCAGCTGCGAAATGAGCGATTCAGGCAGGCCGATGCCGTTGACTCTGATACTGCGCACCCGCACGTAAGCCTTGCCTTTAGCCGAGGCTGTTTCAAGTTCCGCGTGCACGGTGCTATTGATGCCGCCTGCTTTGGCGATCAGTTTGCCGGTGAAGGAATCATTATCCGACTTAAAGACTTGGCTCCACTCGACCCGGCCTTCAATGGTGAGGGCCACGGTTTTGTCCGCGATGAACTCGGCTCTGGCTGAAGTGATCTTGCCTTTGCCTTTTTTAGCGGCTAAGTCGCTGACGTAGGCATTGACCACGGCTTCATTGACGGTAATGACCCTGCCGCTTAAAATAGAGCGGCTTGCGAAGCGGCTTCCGGTTTTAATTTGGTTTACCAGGGAATGAATTTTTTCCGCGGAAGCAATCGTCTGGCTGGCCGTGCCCGTAAACGGTCCCGCGGCCATTGCGGCGAAAACAAGCAAAGAGAACATTTTAATCAACATTTCCCACCTCCGTTAAGGATTTTAACTTGATAAAGTTTATGAAATTTTAAGCCCTTTTGACGATAAAAACTCGGATAATGTAAGTTATGGATCCAAAAGAAATAGCAGTTTTTATCCAGCGGCTGGGTGAACCCTTGTACCGGGTAAGGCAGGTTCTCGGAGCGCTCTGCGCCGGAGTGAATGATTACACTGCCATAAATAATATTCCCAAATCGTTGCAAGAAAAACTGCGCCAAGAATTGCCTTTGCTTTCGTTCCAGGCCGAAGAAGTGCTGGCGGCCACGGCCACTGGCCGTATCTCCGCCCTCGGAGCTCTGCGGAGCGGGGCGGCCAGGGCCTCTGGCCCCAACTCCGTCCCCGAAGCTCGTCGCGTCCCTCTGGGACTCCAAACGTCCCAGACCTCCGGAATGGGGCTGCGGAGCGGGGCGGCTAAGGATGGCAAGGCGTACAAAGCGCGTCTTGGTTTGACGGATGGCAAAAAGATCGAGTCGGTCATAATGCGCTCGGCAAAAGATTCGTGGTCGGTTTGCGTATCCTCGCAGGTGGGTTGCGCCTTAAAATGCTCTTTTTGCGCCACCGGCCAGATGGGTTTTTCCAGGAATTTGACGGCTGAAGAAATCTCGGACCAGGTTCTTTTTTGGAAACAGCATCTTCGCAAGAATGGATTGGGCGGCCGCGTCGGCAGCGTAGTTTTCATGGGCATGGGCGAACCCATGCTTAATTTTGAGGCGCTTAAAAAAAGCATTCGCACCCTGACTGATCCGCAGCTTTTTGCCTTGGGACGCCGCTCTATTTCGGTATCCACGGCGGGTATCCCATCTGGTATAGACCGGTTCGCTCAAGAGATGAAGCAGATCAATCTCGCCGTTTCCCTTAATGCGGCCAATGATAAACTGCGCTCCCGGCTTATGCCGGTCAACAAATCCTATCCGCTAGGTCTTCTTTTTAATAGCCTGGAGCGTTATTTCAAGAAGAACAACCGTAAGGTATTTCTTGAATATGTGCTTTTAGCCGGGGAAAACGACAGTCCGGAACAAGCCAAGGAATTGGCGTATCTGATCCGCCGGCTGGAATATGCGCGCTTGATTCATGTCAATCTGATTGTCTGGAATCAGACGGCGACAAGCCACAAAAAGCCGGATTCTGAAGCTGCTGAAAAATTTATGAATGTTCTTGATTCCCACGGCATTAATGTCACCATCCGCAAAAGCCTTGGAGAGGACATCGCCGCCGCCTGCGGGCAGCTTATCGCGAAGTGTAAAGGGTCGCTATAAGGCGCTTGTTATTTATCAGATTATCTGATAATCTTATTATATGAACCAGCAGGTTTCAATTACTCAAGTAAGCCGGCATTTTTCAGAGTATGTCAACCGCGCTGCCTATCGAGGCGAACATTTTATTTTATTGCGCGGCAACAAGGCATTGGCTGAGCTTAAGCCCGCGCCCCGCGGGCGGCATTTAAAAGAGCTCGTTGAGCTGCTTGGATCACTGCCCCATCTTTCGGCCCAAGAGGCCATGGATTTCGCCGATGACTTGAAGCATTCTAAGGCCAGGCTTGCCAAGCGCAAGCCACGCGACCCGTGGGCATTCTAATTGACGCCAGCATCCTTATTGAAGCTGAACGGGGAAGGCTTGATATTGCCTCTTATGTTCAGGATAGAGAAGAAGAATTTTTTATTTCCGTGATCTCTGCCAGCGAGCTTTTGCATGGCGTTTGGCGCGCCAAAGATTCGGCTGTCCGAGCCAGGCGGTCCGCCTTTGTTGAAGGTATCCTGGCAACTTTCCCAATTCTACCTATTGATTTGGAGACGGCTCGAATTCATGCTCAAATATGGGCTGATGCCGAATCGCGGGGGTCAGTAATTGGTCCTTATGACAGCTGGCTTGCGGCCGCTTGTTTTGCCCATGGACATGCTCTCGCCACAGCCAATCTTCGAGACTTTAAAAAAGTGCCAGGACTTAAAATTGAAGATTGGTCAAAGAAATAACAGAGGCGCGGCCCATTGGAAATAGGCATTGTCGGGCTTCCTAATGTCGGCAAATCAACGCTTTTTAACGCGTTGACCGCGGGGCATGCCGCCTGCTCCAATTATCCTTTTACCACCATTGAACCCAATGTCGGCGTTGTTTCGGTTCCCGATAAAAGGCTTGAGCGCGTGGCCGCGATTTATAAATCCGCCAAAGCCGTGCCTGCGACGATCCGTTTTGTAGACATCGCGGGTTTGGTTAAAGGCGCTAGTCAGGGGCAGGGTTTGGGAAACCAGTTTCTTTCGCACGTGCGCGAGGTGGACGCCATTGTTCATTTGGTGAGGGCCTTCTCATCCGGCGATGTTGTTCATGTGATGGGTGAGGTTGACATTAAAAGAGATATCGAGATTGTCAGCACGGAACTTATTCTGGCCGATCTCCAGACAATGGAAAAACAGTTTGAAAAGGCGCAAGGCCAAGCTAAAACCGGCGAAAAAGCGGCTCGTGAAAAATTGGAACTGGTTGAAGCGATCCGGCGCACGCTTAATGATGGAAAGCCGGCGCGAACTATGGGACTGGATCGGACCGCGACAGCCTCTTACATGCTTTTGACGGACAAGCCGGTGCTTTATGTAGTCAATGCCGATGAGGACAAGAACAAGCAATCCCAAGCCGAGGCTGTTTTAGCGGATATCGCCAAGCAGGAACAAGCCGGATTTCTTGTTCTTTGCGGCCAGATCGAGGCCGAGATTGTCCAATTATCGCCGCAAGACCGCGAGGAATTTTTAAAAGAAATGGGGCTGGAAAAAAGCGGCTTAGAGCGCGTCATCGAGGCCGCCTACAAGCTTTTAAACTTAGCCGCCTTTTTTACGGCCAACCCTAATGAAGCCCATGCTTGGGCCGTGGCCAAGGGAACGTCCGCCCCTGTTGCGGCGGGCAAGATTCATTCGGACATGGAGACCGGCTTTATCCGCGCTGATGTCTGCCGTTTCGATGACCTTGATAAATTAGGTTCAGACTCGGCGGCCCGCGAAAAAGGCCTATTGCGCTCGGAAGGCAAAACCTACCTCATTCAAGACGGCGACGTGGCTTATTTTCATTTTCAAAAGCCCCGTTAAGGTTTAATCTAAAATACCGTCGCGGATGTGAAAACGCATCCAATCGCATTGGCCTTTCAGGGGAAGGGGTCAGGTCTTCATTTGTCACTTGTTACAACAAATTATGGCCGCCATTTAGTTTCTACCTACAAGTGACAAATGAAGACCTGACCCCTTCCCCTGACCCCATTGCTACGATGGCTTGATGACCACCATGCGGATATTGGTCATTTCTTCCATGGCGAAGCGCACGCCTTCGCGGCCGAGGCCGGACATTTTATTACCGCCGTATGGCATGTGATCCGCGCGGAAAATCGAGGTGTCATTGATCATCATACCCCCCACATCAACCTTTTTAATTGCCTTGAGAGCTTTGCCGATGTTTGAGGTATAGACCCCGGCTTGCAGACCGTAGGCTGAATCCGCCAGCAGGCGCAGGGCTTCGTCGAAATCATCATAAGCGATCAGGCTGACAACCGGGGCAAAGACTTCCTGGCAGACGACTTTCATTCTCGGCGTGACCTTGGCCAGGATGGTGGGTTCGAGCGCCGCGCCTTTTCTTTTGCCGCCGATAAGAATTTTGGCGCCTTCGCGGCAGGCCTCTTTTATCCAGGATTCGGCGCGAGCCGCCTCTTCTTCGCTGATCATGGGACCCACGTCGCAGTCTTTGTCCAAAGGATTGCCGACCTTAAGTTTGGCCGTGGCGGCGATAAAAGCCTCGGTGAATTTATCCGCGATTTGCCGGTGGACATATAGCCGCTGAAGCGAAATGCAGATTTGGCCGGAATTGGCGAAGGCGCTCATGACACATCGCGGCACGGCGGACTCCCAGTCCGAGTCGGGTTCAATAATGACGCCGCTGTTGTTGCCGAGCTCAAGGGTGATTTTTTTCAGGCCCGCTATTTTAGTGATGGCCTCGCCGACCGGCGGACTGCCGGTGAATGTGACCATGGCCGGCCTTGGGTCGGCGACCAGCCAGTTGCCGACTGTGCTTCCGCTTCCAATGACAACATGAAAAACATCGTCAGGCAGACCGGCTTTTTTAAGAATTTCCCCCAGTTTTAGGGCTGTCAAGGGCGTTGTGGTGGCGGGTTTTAGAACAACCGCGTTGCCGGCGGCCAGGGCCGGGGCCACTTTATGGGCCACAAGGTTTAAGGGAAAATTAAAAGGGCTGATGGCCGCGATAACACCGACAGGCGTGCGCAGATAAAATCCAAGGCAGCCCTCGCCGCTTGCCGAAGCGTCAAGGGGGATGGTTTCCCCGTGCATTCTTTTGGCTTCTTCCGAAGCGAATTTGAAGGTTTCAACCGCGCGGTCAACCTCAAGGGCGGCGTATTTCCAGGCCTTGCCCGCCTCGCGGCAGATTAAATCGGCGAGTTTTTCTTTATTAACAGAGATGATCTCTGAGGCGTTCTCAATAATTTTGGCTCGTTTGTGGGCCGGCATTTCCGAATAGCTCTCAAAAGCCTTTTGGGCTTGGGTAATGGCCCCGTTGACGTCGTTCTGGGAGGCGGCCGGGACATTTTGAATGACCCCGCCTGTGTATTTGTCGCGAACCTCTATGAAAGCCGGGAGTTTCCTGTTTGTCATTGCGAGCCCAGGGCGGCCACGACCTCTGGTCGTAACTCCGTCCTTGGAGCTCTGTGGAACAGGGCGAAGCAATCTCATTAAAAGAATCCCTTTTTATGAGATTGCCACGTCGCTTCGCTCCTCGCAATGACAGAAAGGGACAATTTTGGGCTTAAGCGACTGGCGTTGGGGTTATGGCTCACAGCCTGATCATGAAAATCAATGCCGGCGGTTTTTCGGCGGCGCCGAATTCGGCATCAGGGATTTTTTCACCATGTCATATAGAATTCTGACCGCGGTTTGATCGTAATCAGTCAAAAAGTCGGTTCCTCCGGCCAAATGCACGCTTGAACGCCGGGTAAAATGGTTAAAGCCGAAGACATGGCCGCTTTCATGCAGGGCAAAATGGGCCAAGCGCTTGTTGATTAAGGCAACGCTTCCGTTGGGCAGGGTCGGGGCCGGCGGACAGACGCTTTCGTCATCAAGATACCAGCAGTAATCGGCATTGAACAAAAGAGTGGAAAATTCCTTTCGCAGGCTGGGATAACCCGGTCTTGAAAAGCCATGGAAATCTCGAGCAGCCTGGATACCTTTTTCATAATTGGCATCCTGGCTGTTGTCAATAACCTTGGCGAATGGCGGCGGCGGGCGGGAGATGTCGAATGTCAGGGGATTATCATCTTCCTGCGGGTTTGCGGCAAAGGCCTTGGTCCAGGCAATAAAGATGTTGACCCGTTCGTTATCGGCGCTTTTTTGCTTGAGGATGACCCAGCGGGAAGCTTCGGCCCATTTATTCATGGAATCAATAACGGCGTTTTGCATCGTCTCGCAATTAGGATAATCAGCGGAACCGGGTCCGGACGGCGCAGGGCATTTAAAATATTGACGATGGTCCGGGTCCGAGGGCGAGTCTTCAAAAAAATCATAGATCAGAACCAGCTTGCCGTTCTCTATCGTGCCGACAAAAGCGCCAGAGGAATCTCTCCAAAGGTTTTGAGCATAGTAATCAATTCTTACATCGGAATCGTCAAAATTCGGATTGGAAATCGAAACGGTTAGGCAAGAAACCGAAACAGTTGAATTCAAGGAGCCGGAATCAGGCGAAGAAGATTGGGCATGCGAAGATGTCGCTGCGGCGGCGGTAAAAAAGATTGCAAACAGAAAAATTCTCATTTGTGTTTTTATGGCAACAGCCTATTTAAATATAACATGAAAACGCCGCTAAAGCTTGCGGTTATTTCGTCAGCGCGCAAACTTGGCCAGCTTTTTTTGCCGGCGTTTTTTAAAGAAGGCGGTCAGGGCGTCGGCCAAGTCGCCCGTTGTTGAAAGTTCCAGATGATCCATGCCGGCCCGATCGAAATAACTTTGCAGTTGTTCTTTGGCCTTGGCGTTTTCATCGGACAGAAGTTCCAGCCAATCCTTGCGCCTAAGGTCGAGTTCCCCTAAAGAGCCGGAATTTTCCGCGTCCTCGAGGCGCACTTTAGCCGGCAGGCTGGGCAGTTCTTTTTCCGCCGGATCTTCTATGGACACGGCGATGACATCGTGCTTTTTAGCCAGGATTGAAAGTTCTGTTTCAAAGCCGCTGTCCAAAAAATCGGAAATGAGAAAAATAATGGAGCGCTTTTTGATCATTTGAAGCAGGAATTTGACGCCGAAGAGGATGTCTGTTTTGGCCGAAGACGGTTGGAAAGCGACGAGTTCCCTTAAAATGCGCAGGGCGTGAAAGCGTCCGCTTCTGGCAGGCAGGTAGAGTTCCGCCCTGTCGGAAAAAAGAAACAGGCCGGCCCGGTCCTTGTTTTTCATGGCCATGTAGGTTAAAAGGCCGGCCGCGTCCTGGATAACGTCGCGTTTCGAGCGGGAGGCGGAGCCGAAATCCTGCGAGCCTGACACGTCAACCGCCAAAATGACGGTTAATTGTCTTTCTTCGGCAAAGCGTTTGATGAATGGTTTGCCGGCAAAGCGGGCCATGGCTTTCCAGTGCATGGCCCTAATGTCGTCGCCCCATTGATAATCGCGGACATCGGAAAATTCAATGCCCCGGCCCTTAAAAACGCTTAAATATTGTCCGGCAAACATTTCCTCCACCAGTTTGGCGCTGGTGATCTCCAGCCGCCGGACCTTGGCGATCAATTCCGCGCTTAACATACTTCAAAAATATAAAAATTGGACGCAGTTGGGACATAGTTCCCCCATTTTGTCATTGCGAGGCCCCCAGGGGGGCCGTGGCAATCTCATAAAGAGGGCAACTTTTAATGAGATTGCTTCGCCCTGTTCCGCAGAGCTCCAAGGACGGAGTTACGACCAGAGGTCGTGGCCGCCCGGGGCTCGCAATGACAAACTAAATAGTCACGATAGTTTTTTGTTATTCTCCCTTTATGGATAAGCGTTTTTATCATGATGCCCGCGAAAGCCTTAAAGCCCTTATTGGCCTAGATACTTCCAATCCGCCTGGAAACGAAATCCTGGCCGCGCGCTATCTCAAAAAACAGCTTGACCATGAGGGTATTCCGTCTAGAATCCTGACGTCAAAAGGAACGCGATCGAGTCTCATTACCAGGCTTAAGGGTTCGGGGGCTAAACGGCCTTTGATTTTGATGAACCATACCGACGTCGTTCCGGCTGAGCGCAAGCATTGGTCAACGGACCCTTTTCGGCCGGTGAAAAAAGGCGGCTACCTTTATGGACGGGGAACAGCCGATATTAAAAGCATGACTGCGGTCGAATTGGCCATTATGTTTTGGCTTAAGCGTTCCAAGGTCAAATTGGCCAGGGATGTGATTTTTTTCGCCGAGGCCGACGAGGAAACTGGAGGGCCGGGCCGTCACATTGACTGGCTTTTGGAAAAACACGGCGATCTTCTTTGCGATGCGGAATTTGCCGTTAATGAGGGCGGCGAGATCATTATTGAGCGCGGCAAAATATCGGAAATTCGCATTCAAGTGGCGGAGAAGGAGTTTGTGGATATTTTTTTAACGGCGCGCGGGAGCTCCGGCCATACTTCCATTCCGAGACCAGACAACGCGGTCTGTGCTTTGGCGCGTGCGGTGAGCCGTTTGAGCGGCCATAAATTTTCGGCGGTAATGAATAAATGCCTGCGGATATTTTTAACGTATCAGGCTCAAGCCGCCAAACCGGCCCTTCGCCGCGCGGTTAACGCCGTCTTACAGGCGCGTTCCGGCAAAGATTTAGACTTCGCGGCCGGCGCCCTAATGGCTTTGAAAGCCGACTGGGGCGCCATGCTTTGCGATACAATTGTGCCGACAATTTTGAAAGCCGGCTACAAGTCAAATGTCATTCCTGACACGGCTGAGGCGGTTTTAAACGCCAGGCTTTTGCCGGGAACCAAGCGCGCGGTTTTCGTGCGCGCTTTGGAGCGTATTATTGCCGAGCCGGCCATAAAAATCCGCAGTGAATCAGCCGGCTTGCCGCCGATCGGCCCGATGCCGCTTGATACTGAACTTTATAAAGCCGCCCAGCAAGCCGCCAATGACCTTATGCCGCGTGTCCGTGTCATGCCCTATATGGCAGCCTGGACCACGGACGCCCAATTTCTGCGCGCCAAAGGCGTCATTACCTATGGCATTGATCCCCCCGTCACCGTGGAAGATTCCGAGCGCATCCACGGCAACAACGAGAGGATTCATTTAGGAGCGCTTGATTCGTACGCCCGATATCTTCTTGAAATCGTTTTACGTGTCGCCGCACCTGATTATGGAGGCAGTTTAAGGTGAGTGCTTTTATCTTTTTATTTCGTCACACCGGCGAAGGCCGGTGTCCAGGCTTTTTTTTCTGGATTCCGGCTTTCGCCGGAATGACGACGGGACGGCACTTTCGTAGCCAAAAACGTTCATTATAGGGAGGCAATTAAATGCGTTTGATAATTTCAGCTATTCTATTCGTCATTAATTGTTCGCTGGCCGCTATTTTGTCAGCCGAAAAATTTCCTTATACCCCTGAGCAATTGTCATTGATGCGGGCGGTGACCGAAATCTCCGTTTCGCCCGACGGCAAAGAAACCGCTTTTATAACGGATATCACAGGAGCCTTTGAGGTTTGGACGGTTGCGCTGGAAGGCAAGGGCTGGCCGAAGCAAATTTCCAATTTAGGCGAACAGGCTTCAAACTTGCGCTATTCGCCGGACGGAAAAAAATTAATTTTTACCTCCGATTACGGCGGCAACGAGCGAACCGACATTTATTTGGTTGACGCGGCCGGCGGCATCCCTGAAAACATCACCTCTTCCACGCAGGCGGAAACCGGTCCCCGTTTTTCCAGAGACGGCCGCATGATCGCTTACACTTTCGATCCCCGCGAGGAATTTCTCTACGAGCTGGCGGTCATGGATTTAAACAGCCGCAAGGTCAGGCAGTTGACCCGGGAACCGGTCAACGTTCATTACCCTGTTTGGTCGCCGGACGCAAAGACAATAGCCGTGACGCGTTCCGGCGACGATCAACAAGGCGAACTTTTCCTGGTGAATGTCGAATCCGCGGTAAAACGGGAAATCCGGCCGCCGGTCAAGGGCGGCATTGTCTTCGCCGAAGAATTCAGCCCTGACGGCAAAAAAATCTTGTGCCGGGCGAAAAATAAAAAAGGTTTTATGCAGCTTTACCTGCTTGATATTGATTCCGGCAAGGGCGTGTTTCTGGGGCCGGGAGAATGGGACGTCGAAGACGTCAAATGGGATTCAAAGGCAGGGATTATTTTTTCCGCCAACGAGAGCGGGCGAAGCGCTGTCTACCGGATGGCCGGTCCTGAAACGAAGCCGGAAATATTGATCGCGCCTGACGGCTATATCGAGGAGTTTGATTTGGATGAGGCCGGCCTATCCCTTGTTTACTTGCGCAACGATTCCCGCTATCCCCTTGATGCTTGGCTTTTTGATCTGCAGAAACGTCAAAAGAAAGGATGGCTGACCGACTCCATCGCGGCCGGCGTTGATCCGGAGGTGTTGTCCAAGGCTGAACTGGTCAATTTCAAGAGTTTTGATGGTATGGTTATTTCAGCCTTTTACCTTAAGCCGAAATCCTATCCCTTGGGCAATCCCCCTCCGGCGCTCGTTTACGTGCACGGCGGTCCGAATTGGCAGACCCTGGATGCCTTTGATCCTTTGCGTCAGACATTGGCTGAGGCCGGCTTTGCCGTTATCGCCCCAAATTATCGCGGTTCCACCGGTTATGGCAAGGCTTTTGAAGACGCCAACAACAAAGACTGGGGCGGCGGCGATCTGCAGGATTGCGTTTATGCGGTGCGCTATTTGGCCGACAAGGGCGAGGCGGATATCAAGCGGGCGGGCATTTTCGGAAGAAGCTACGGCGGCTATATGACTTTAGCGGCGCTCACTATGACACCCGAAGCATGGGCCGCCGGCGTCGAGGCTTACGGCATGCCTGATTTGATCATGGATTTTGACATCACCGGAGCGCGTTTCAGGGATTGGTACGTGACGGAGATGGGGACCCCGAAGACGCATCCCCAGCTTTTTAAAGACCGTTCGCCGGTCAATTTTATTGACAAAATCCGCGCTCCCCTTTTGATTTTTCAGGGCGCCAACGACACCAATGTGCCGAAAGCTGAAAGCGAATTGATTTATTCAAAAATTAATGAGCGCGGCCTGCCCGTTGAGATGATTATTTATCCCGACGAAGGCCACGGATTTACCAAGCGCAAAAACCGGACCGATTACTACCGCAAAACCATGGAATTTTTCAAGCGCCACCTCGGGCCGAAATAAACGGCGTTCCTCTGTGAAACCGAGAACGGTCAAAATATCGAGTCAGAAATGCCTGCGGCTGAATTTTTAACCGAGGTCTGCGCTGAAAGTCCTGAAGCGGCGGCCCAAGCGTGGATTATCGGCAGAAGCGCTGTTTCCGAGGAAGACGCCGACCAATGCGAATTTACGTATCAATTGCCGGCGGAAGAGCAAGAAGCAGGAGGTGATGAAGAAAAGCGTGTCCAGCCAAGGCACTCAAGAACAAGAGGTGAAAGTCCACTAATGGCAAAACTGGAAAGCCATATAGCATCCATGACGGGTAACCCCCGAAGCTCATGGAAAAGCCCGCTTCAGGCGGGTAAGCGAAGATG
>JACQWW010000036.1:0-12377 GCA_016209025.1 Elusimicrobiota bacterium
AGTCTCGGATAAAACAGATCGCTCAACTTGTATTCGCCGCCGATGCCTAATGTCCTAGTGCCGTCTCTTATCCCCCAATAGAAATCACCCAGCGCGGTCAAAGCATTGTCAGCGAGAAGTTTTTTGGCCGCGCCAAGCCTTATGTTCATGGGCATGTCGCTTGCCCCCATGTTTTGCAATGACAAACCGGCGTTGAGAGTATTATTGAAACTATAAAGTCCGCCTAAATCCAAGGCGAAATCGCTTTTATTCTTAGTGGAAAGATCTTCGCTGGCATATTTGAGTCCCCCGCCGATAGAAAGTCTACTGCTTATTTTTCTGCCGTAAGCCAGAGACAAAACAAAATTCGCCAGATTCCCCCTTTCAAAATTATTGTCATCTTCGTATTTTCTGCTTTCAAACGGAATGGCGGTTAAATCCAAAGCTGCGGCAAGAGTGCCGAATTTAAACGGAGGATGGAGGTACCCAAGGGATGATTTACTGATGCTTTCAAACCAGAGGATGTGGCTGGCAGTTATTTCCCGGCCGGAGGCGCCGGCCAGGCCGGCCGGATTATAATATATGGCGTTGACGTCATCGGCCAAACCGGCGTAACATTCGCCCATGGCCGCGGCCCGGGCGCTACGGGAAATTTTTAAAAAAGCAAAACCCGTGGTTCCTGATTTACTGCTGATGCTTGCCGCTAACAGCGGCGCGCCTGCTAAAATAACTGACCAGATAAAAAGTAATTTCTTTTTCATATACCCCCCTGCTTATCTAACCAAGACAACCTTTGTTTTCGCTGAATTTAAATTAGAAGAAAACATCACGATATAGACGCCTTCAGCGCATTTTTCGCCGGAATTATTGGTTCCATCCCAGGCAAAGTAATAAGCTGTGCCGCCGTTCATGGTGACGTTTTCGGTTTTATCATAAACCAGTTCTGCGGCGATATTATAAACGCTGATCCTGATCCAATTGGCGGTATTACCCTGCGGAACAAAGTATTTAAAAATGGCTCTTTCCGACTTTGATGGATTAAAAGGATTGGGAAAAGCGTAAACCTTTGCTTTATCGAGGTGTTCGGTAAACGCTTTAGGCGCCCAGTCAAGTTTATAGAAACCCCGGTCAGCCCCTGTATACATTGAGCCGACAATTAAACACCTGGGGCTTCCGATGTCTTTTTTGTGGGCAATAAGCTCAAAAGAAGACATGATATTGCCGGTGGCGTACACCCCATCCTCAACGGCCAGATAATATACGCCGCTAGAATATTCAATATCATTAGGCCCCGTCTCCAGACCCTTATCCTTGGCGGTTATTTTTGTCCAGGTTGCGCCGTTGTCCATTGAATATTTCGCGGGCCGGTTGTATTTATAAGGAGTCGGGTCGCTTTGTTCGATTAAGGAAACAATAATATAACTGCTGGAGTCAATGACGATTCTATAAGGTATCGTGTCGGTTAAACCGACTTGGCTCCAGGAAGCAGGATTGGCGCCGTCGTCAATTATTTTCCACAACCCGCCGTAGGAATAATAATTTGTATTTTGGGTCGGATGCAGATCGCCCAGGCCCGCATATAATACCGTCGGATTGTTCTGATCTATGGCCAAAGCCTGGACCGAATAGCCGGTTAGATTAAGCGCTGTCCAGTTTGCGCCGTAATCAGACGTTTTGTAAATATATTTATCCGACGTAGCGCCGGTCGGATCAGAGTGATAAAAGGCGGCATAGCCTATGGCGGGATTATCCTTTCTGAAGACGATTTTATTGGCAGGCAGGCGGTTGGCAATGGAAAGCGGATTGGTCCAGGTTGTTCCGCCGTCGGCGCTACGCCATAAATAACCGAAGGAGCCGGACGCATAAACACTGCCGGACGCATAAACGTAGCTTGTAGCCGGTGCGGCAATGATGCCTTTTTCAAAGTTTGCCGTTGAATTAAACACCTCCTGCCAATTTGCTCCGGTGTCGGTGCTTTTGAAAACGCCGTGCAGTCCAAGAATATAAAGATTGCCGGCCGGATCTTCACAGCCGTCATATACAATCAGCCCCCCTAACCCATTATTGGATTTGCGCCAAGTCACGGCTGTATCGGTGCTTTTAAAAAAAGCGTCTTGCTGTTTATCTGAAAGATAAATATTGGATGGAGTTAAAGGATCAATCGCCAAGACACTGGCCTCAATCGTGCGAGTGCCGCCGAGCAATCCGGAGGAGACAGCGGTAAAATCGCTCCAAGCCGAACCGGTAAATGAGCTTACCCACACCTTATTGCTGTATGAGGCATAGACTTTCCATCCGTCGGTAGAAACGGCCACGGCCCCGACCGCGCCCGACTTGGTGACAAAATTTTGTCCATTGTCGGTGCTTATATACACGCTGTTGTCTCCTGACGCCGCCACAGTGTTAGAAGAAGCCGCCAAATAACTTGAAACGGAGCTGAAGGTTTTAGTGGACCAAACAATGCCGTCGCTGCTTTTAAACAACCGGCCGCTTCTCGGGCAAGTGCCACATAAGTCGGGAACAGGCGCGGCGTCAATTGCCAATACATATAAAATGTCATTTTTATCAACCGCCAGATTCCAGGCGGCTTTATTGCCGGTGGTAAAATTAGTAAATTTCGTCCAGGTTTTGCCGGAATCAGCCGATTTATAAAGAACGCCGTCGGAAGCGCTGAAGCTGTTCCCCAGCAAATAAAAAGCGCCGGCGGTTTTTTCCGAGGCAACGATTCTCTTTACATTAACGTTCTGCGAATAGATTTCGCTGTTGCCGGTTTCTTCCCATGTCTGGCCGTAATCCTCCGAACGAAACACTTTGTTGGCAAAACTGCCGAACTGTGAGGCAACCACAACGTTCGGCGAACTGGCGTGAACCGCCAAATGAGTCGCTCCTCCTGTAATGCCGGCGCCGGTGCCGGAAGTCGGCGTGTCGTAAAAACCGGTTGTCCGCCAGGTTTCCCCGGCATCCGTGCTGACCCATACTCCGCCGTAACTGCCGCAGGTGTAAATAACCGTGGGGCTTGAAGGGCACAGAGCCATGTCATGAACTTCGCCGCCGTAAATCGGAACTTTGGAAAAATAGGCGGCTGATAATTGCCAAGCCGCCCCGGCGCAAAATATAAATGTAAATAAAACGATTCTTGCTGTTTGTCGAATACTCATTTAAGATTACCTCCCATAAACCCTGATCCCCGAAATTATAAAAAAAAACAGGTGTCAAGCCTCTTATGAGCTTTGGTAAACAATTCGGCCACGGCGGATGGCAGCCAAAACCTTGCCGTAAAGGGTTTTGCCTAAAAACGGGGTGTTGCGTGATTTTGAAACGAATGAATTAAAAGTTACCGATTCTTTCGGATTAAAAATCACCAAATCCGCCTGTTCCCCTGGTGCGATCTTAGGCATTTTTTGTTTCATGATCCGCGCCGGGCCCACGGTTAAAAGCTCCAAAGCCTTCATCAGGGAAATAATCTCAGAACGGACAAGATAAGTGACAACCAAAGGGAGCATTGTTTCCATCCCAATTATGCCGAAAGGCGCAGACATGATTCCTAAATCTTTTTCCTTGTCGGAATGCGGCGCATGGTCCGAAGCTATCGCATCAATGGTACCGTCAGCCAGAGCTTGACGAATCGCCTCAATATCTTCTTTGGTCCTCAATGGCGGATTGACTTTAGCAATAGCGCCGTATTCTTCAACCGCCCTGTCGGTCAAAACAAAATGATGGGGACATGCCTCACAGGTTAAACGCTCGGCTAAACCCTCTTTTTTCGCCTTGCGGATCAAAGCCGCGGCTTCCTTGGTTGAAACATGGGCGATATGCAAACGGCCGCGGCTATTTCTTAAAACAGCCAAAGCGCGCAAAACTGCCGTTACCTCCGATTCTCTGGGAATACCTGGCAGGCCTAAGCGCCGGCATGTCTCGCCTTGGTGCATGACCCCGCCGGCTGAAAGCGCTTCATCCTCGCAATGCTCGATCACCAGCGAACCTATAGTTCCGGTTTCATTTAGAGCGTCCTCCAGCAGACGAGTTTCTCTGACAGGCGAGCCGTCGTCGCTGAAAGCCGCGGCCCCGGCTTCAAATAGACGGCGAAAATCAACAAGTTCTTTTCCCTGCCTGGCTTTGGTCACTGCCGCGATGAAACGAATATCAGCTGTTTTTTCCTGGGCTTTGGCTTTTTTGACCAGCTTATATAGAAGGCTTTCGTTATCAACAGCCGGTTTTGTATTGGCCATAGCAAAAACATGTCCGATGCCGCCCCTGGCCGCGGCTTGGGCGCCAGTGGCGATCGTTTCTTTATGCTCTTGCCCGGGCTCGCGCAGATGAACATGGATGTCCCAAAGGGCCGGGGCGCAGACAGCGCCGTGGATATGAAGCACCTCAGTGCCGGGCGGGGTCACCGAAGGTTTGAAACCCCTAAGATCAATCCTGGCGATTTTTTCGCCATCAATTAAAAGATCCGCCTCAAATTCCGTTTTCGAGGCCGGATCAAAAATTATGCCGCTGACAATCTGAAGCACTGATAATTTTAATGTTATATTTTATTACAATTGCTATAAATAGATGGCTATATTTTATTACATTTAATTAAAATCACGTCATGTACATAACCCGCAAAAGCGAATCCTTTTTAAAAGCCTGGAAAGTTAGTTCCTATCGAAAACCGCTCATAATGAGGGGCGCCCGCCAAACAGGCAAAAGCCGCCTTATCGAGGAGTTCGGAAGGACCCACTATGATCACCTTGTGACAATCAATCTGGAAAAAGAGCCGAGCCTTAAACCTGTCTTTGAAAAAGAAAAGCCGATTGAGATTATCCGTGAACTTGAAATTATTAAAGACACCCCCATTAAACCGCAAAAGACCCTGATTTTTATTGACGAAATACAGGCTCATCCGGCCGCCATAACCAAACTCCGTTATTTTTATGAGGACTTGCCGGAATATCACCTTATAGCGGCCGGCTCTCTTTTGGAATTTGTCTTGGAAACCGAACATTTGTCGTTTCCCGTGGGAAGGGTTGACTTCCATTATTTATTTCCCTTAACCTTTGAAGAATTTTTGCGCGGATGCGCCAAGGACAGGCTGGCGGATTTATTGAAAAATATCGGCATAAAAAACAAAATATCGCCGCCGATAAACGCGGAAATAAAGAAACTCTTAGAGAATTATTTCATAACCGGCGGGATGCCGCAGGCAGTCACGACTTTTATTGAAACGGGCCGCTATAAAGAATCCGAAGAGGTCAAAGAGTCCATCCTGGAAACCTATCGCGACGATTTCAAAAAATATTCAAAAAGGGTCAACATACACAATCTTGATTTCCTTTTCCGCGAGACGCCCAAGTGGATGGGAAGGCATATCAATTTATCCAAGATGGGCGATATAAGATCAAGGGATGCCGGCCTGGCCTTGAATTTATTGCAAAAGGCGATGATACTTTATCGCGTAGAACGCGCCCGAAGCGCCTCGTTTCCCCTCCTGCCGCATAAAAAAACCCAGCCGAAACTTATCTTTCTCGATCTCGGACTGGCCCAGCATATAAACAACATCACCAAAGAAATATTGCAAAGCGATAGTTTTCATTCAATTTATAAAGGCGGTTTTGCCGAACAATTCGTCGGCCAGGAACTCCTTCCTTTAAATGCCGGACACAAAAGACCGGAGCTTTTTTACTGGCACAGGCAGTCAAAGGGCGCGACCGCTGAAATTGATTATCTCATAGCGCATAAATCCCATCTGTTGCCGGTAGAAGTCAAAGCAGGACGCGGCTCCACTCTTTTTTCACTTCACCAGTTTATGCTTGAGTATAAAGCTCCCCTGGCCATTCGCATTTATGACGGCCCCTTGGCGCTTGAAAAATTAAACACCAATAATTTTGGGTATCATCTTCTTTCTTTGCCGCTCTTCATGATCTGCGAACTTCCCCGCCTCCTCGAAGCAATAAACGTCTAAATGTCTGGATGCGCTTCGATTTGGCAACGGAAAAGAGTTATGAGATAATTTGATTATGGAAAGAACAACGGCCATGACCGAGGTCGGCAGAAACTGGGAAGAATTCTATGGCTTGGATGTTTCGGAAAAAATTCCTTTTTTCACTAAAAACGGCCGGCTTTATGACTGCCTGTTCGCCCAGCAGTTCAACCGGCCTTTTCTTTCCCATATTTTCAAAACCGCCAACCGCTTAAGGGAAATCGCCCAGGCCAAGGAGGGCGGTCTTTTTGCCGCCGGGCTTCTGCCGCACAAAAGAGCCATGCTTTATTTTGTCCAGCCGTCCACAAGAACCTTCCTTTCTTTCTTGAACGCCTGCCATATCCTGGGAATAAAGACCTCGGAAATCAGGGACACCAGCACCTCCTCGGAAGTCAAGGGCGAGTCGCCGGAAGACACGGTCCGCACTTTTTCAAGCTATGTTGACCTCATTGTCATGAGGCACCCGGCGGCCGGCTTCGTCGAAAAAACCGCCTGGCTGATGAACCTGACCAAAAGGCCGGTGCCCATCATCAACGGCGGATCAGGCAAGGACCAACACCCCACCCAAGCCCTGCTCGACGTCTATTCGCTGGAACGCTATCTCGAAGGCGGCGTTGACGGCAAAACCATCGTCATGGTCGGCGATTTAAAAAGGGGCCGCACTGTCAGATCGCTTTCTTATCTAATGAAAAACTACCAGGGAGTCAAATTGATATTCGTTTCACCCCCGGAACTTAAAATGGAAAAGGATATTCTTGACTTTCTCAACCGCCAGAAGATTCCTTATCAGGAAACGGATGATTTACGGCCCGTCCTGGCCGAGGCGGACGCAATTTATATGACCCGCATTCAAGACGAACATGATACGGCCGATGAATCAAAGTCGGTAAATTACGCCAAATTTCATTTGCGGGCCGCTGACTTAAAAATCGTCAAAAATTCCGTGGACGAAGAAATCCTTAAGACTTAAGTCCATTTTATTCAGACTTTAGACTTCGAGCTTCAGACTTCAAAACTTGCCCGAATTTAGCATGGGGTCAGGTCTTCATTTGTCATTTGTTGGTAAGAACTAAATGGCGGCCACAGTTTGTTGTAACAAATGACAAATGAAGACCTGACCCCATGCTAAGACCCGATATCCATTCTAAACTGCGCGCCTTCAAAACGGATTTTGCGGACCGCCTCATAAGCGGCCTGGCGCGCCTCATCCGCATTCTTGCCTGTGCCGACGACGGATAACACCCTGCCGCCGCTGGTAATGAGACGGTCGGCTTCTTTAACGGTCCCGGCATGCAAAACCAAAACATTGTCCGAAAAAACGGCTCCGCTCTGAACGCCGCCGAGACCCTCGATAACGCGTCCGGTCGCCGACTCATTAGGATACCCTTCGGATGCCATGACCACGCAAGCCGAGGCCTTGGGATGATTGACAAGATAATTCAAGAAAAAATCATGGGGAAACTTGGAAAGCATACCTTCCTGGGTCGCCTGCATAATTTCCAAATAAGGCAGATCGGTCAAAGGAATCACCGCCTGGGCCTCGGGATCGCCGAAGCGAACGTTAAACTCAAGGCACTTGGGCGTTTCTTTAGTAAGCATCAAGCCGAAATAAATCACGCCTTTATAAAGTATTCCCTCTTTCTCCAATCCCCGGCGAAAAGGCTCAAGAAAATTATCGGTCAGCACGGGCCACAGGCTCTTCTCGATGGCTATCGGAGCGATTGCTCCCATGCCGCCGGTATTGGGACCTTCATGGCGGTCTTTAAGACGTTTATAATCCCGGCACGGCGGTAAAATTACGAATTGCGCCTGCGGCGAAGGAATCTTCCATTTCCGGCAAAACGTCCTGGCATAAATCTTTGAGGCTTCAAGCTGGGCCGCGGCCCGGCCCGGACCGAAAACCCGGTACCCGAACATGACCAGATCATCGGCCGCGCCGTCGGCTAGAGGCGCCTCCGGCCCGAAGACAACCATGTCGGCCTGCAATCTACCGGCCAAAGACGCCCACGATTCGCCTTCTTCTTTGGCGGCGTTTTTGCCCAAAAGTCCGGTGCCGCCGTTGCCTGGCGCAAAGAAAAGTTCAGAAGCCGGATTTTCCTGTTTAAATTTCCAACCCAAAGCGTGTTCCCTGGCGCCTGAACCGACGATCAATATTTTCATACCGCTTTATTATCGTTTTTTTTCAAGAGATAAAATTCTTTTCACTGCTTTGGCGGCTATTTTATAATTGCCGTCAAAACAAGCCCGGCAAAATGAGCCGTTCTTCGCGCCGCAGGCTTTTACCAAGGCTTCCAATGAAAGATATTTTAAACTTTCAACGCCTAAAAATCTCCTGATTTCCTCAAGACTGCGGCGCGAAGCGATAAGCTCGCGGCGCGTCGGCATGTCAATGCCATAAAAACACGGCCAAATAATGGGAGGGCTGGCCACCCGAAAATGAATTTCTTTGGCTCCGCCGGCCTCTCTTATAAGGCGGATGATTTTTTTGGACGTCGTTCCCCTGACAATGGAATCATCAACAATGACGACTTTTTTGCCCTCAAGCAGGCCGCGCACAGGATTGTATTTCAAGCGGGCGGTAAAATCGCGGATGGCCTGGCCGGGAGCGATGAAAGTTCTGCCGATATAGTGGCTTCGCACCAGTCCGAATTCAAGCGGCAGACTTAAACTATGGGCGTAACCCAAAGCCTGGACATTGGAGCTGTCGGGAATGGCGATAACACAGTCCGCGTCATCCACCGGACTTTCACGGGCTAGGCTCCTGCCCATTTCCCAGCGGGCCCGGTAAACATCTTTTTCAAAAACGCGGCTGTCCGGTCTGGCGAAATAAATCAATTCAAAAACGCAGGACTGGCATGAAAAAAGTTTCGAGTTTCGAGTTTCGAGTTTCGAGTTTGAGAAGAAAAAGCTCTGAGGTTTGCCTTTTCTGGGAATGATAAAAATTTCGCCCGGCCGGATCTCCCGCTCAAATTTGGCGCCGATGAGATCAAAGGCATTGGTTTCCGACGCCAAAACATAGCCGTCATTTAATCTGCCTAAAGCCAAAGGACGCACCCCGTCCGGATCGCGCACCGCGGCCATAAAATCCTTGGTTAAAAAAATAAGGCTATAGGCGCCCTCGATCGGCGAAAGCGCCTTATCAACACACCGGGCGAAACGTCCCGGGGTAAGAAAACGGCTGCGAAACGAACCCGCCTGCATCTGCCGGGCGATGGCGACAAGCAAAACCTCCGTATCCGACTCGGTGTAAAAAAGAGCGCCTTTGCGCTGATACGAACGCCGAAGTATGTGATAACCGGGAATATTCCCATTGTGGGCGATGGCTATTTCGCCTGCCGGAACATTAAATGCCATCAGGGGCTGGATATTCCTTTCCAAAGAGCCGCCCGCCGTGGAATAGCGGACATGGCCGATGGCGAAATCGCCCTCAAGCTTTTTTAAAACATCCGGCTTTAATCCTTCGTCAACCTGGCCCTGAGCCACGGCGCGAAAACAGGTTTTGCCGCTGGAGCTGACAAGGCCGGCCGATTCTTCGCCCCTATGCTGAAGAGCGTGCAGTCCCAGATAGGCAAGGTAGCTCGCCCGCGAATTATGAGTTACGCCAAAAATGCCGCACATAAAATCAGCCTACCCAATCCTTACAAATTAATTCCGCCTGTTCCAGAACGGTTTTAGCAGCCTTTTCTTGTTTGTCCGGCGGGTAGCCATGCTTGGCCAAAAGGCGTTTGACCAACCGGCGCAAATTAGCGCGCACACTTTCCTTGATAGTCCAATCTATAGTGGCGTTATTACGCACTGTTTGAACCAACTCGCGCGCCATTGTCTTTAAAATCTTATCCCCCAGCACCTTCACAGCGCTGTCATTGGTTTCAAGAGCGTCATAAAAAGCCAATTCTTCATCCGAAAGCCCCAAATTTTCTCCCCGCTTGTGCGCCTCTCGCATTTCCTTGGCCAGCCGGATCAATTCATCAATCACCTGGGCCGCCTCAACGGTTCGGTTGTGATACTGCAAAATTGAGCGTTCCAGCATTTCGGCAAATGAGCGGGACTGGACTAAAAACTTTTTCTCCCGAATTTTAATTTCATCGGCTAAAAGCTTTTTCAACGCTTCCAGCGCCAAATTCTTCTGCGGCATTCCCCGCACTTCTTCCAAAAACTCATCGGAAAGAATCGAGATGTCCGGCCTTTTAAGCCCTGCGGAGCCGAAAATATCCAAGACCCCGCCCGAAGAAACGGCTCTCGACACAATCTGTTGAATCGCCGTCTCCGTATCCATCCGGTCTTGTTCTGTTATGGTTGTCGTATTCTTGACCAAACCGGCACGGACCGTCTGGAAAAATCCGATTTCATCTCGGATGGCCAGCGCCTTTTCATGCGGCACCGCCAAAGCAAAAGCCTGCGACGCATCGCTCACGCCTTGCGTGAAACGAGCTTTGCCGTCTTTAATCTTGAAAATATGCTCCATCGCTTCTTTGACAATTCCAAGTCGGGCCGCGGGCGCGCCCTTAAAAAACGCGGAATAGTCAAACTTATGGAACATGGCCTTAATCGTCTCGTATTTGGCCAAAAGCGCCTGCACCGCTATTTCCTGTGGTATAGCCGTCTTGTTCCGGTCTCCTTTTGAATAATCGGCCAATGCCTTTTTAAGCTCATGGGCTATTCCTAAATAATCCACCACCAAACCACCCGGCTTGTCCTTAAAAACCCTGTTCACGCGCGCGATGGCCTGCATCAGGCCATGCCCGCGCATGGGTTTATCCATATACATAGTGTGCAGACAGGGCACGTCAAAACCTGTCAGCCACATATCCCGCACAAGCACAAGCTTAATGGGTGAGGCCGGAGCTTTAAAAGTGTCGCCCATTCTCTGCCTGCGCTTTTTATCCCGGATATGCCCTTGCCAGTCCACCGGATCCGAAGCGGAACCGGTCATCACGACCTTCAAAAATCCTTTATCGTCCTCAGTATTGTGCCATTCGGGCCTGATTTTGACGATTTCCCGGTAAAGCTCAACGCAGATTCTTCGGCTCATGCACACAATAAGCCCCTTGCCCTCCATAGCTTCAAGGCGCTTATCAAAATGATCCACAATGTCCTGGGCAACCAGGCCGATGCGCTTTTTGGCGCCCACCAAAGCCTCAAGCCGCGACCACTTGCTTTTAAGCTTGCGTTTGACGGATTCTTCCTCACCCTCCGTCACCTCTTCAAAATCAGGGTCTATCTTTGGCCGTTCCGCCTTTTCCAAATCAAGTTTGGCTAAACGCGCCTCATAAAGAATGGGAACCGTGGCTTTATCCTCAATGGCCTGATGAATGTCATAAACGTCAATGTAGTCGCCGAAAACAACGCGGGTGTTTCTGTCGCGTTTCTCAATAGGCGTAGCGGTAAATCCAATAAAAGAAGCATTGGGAAGGGCATCGCGCATGTGCTTGGCGAATCCGCCGATAAAGTCATACTGGCTCCGGTGCGCCTCATCAGCAATGACCACGATATTTCGCCGGTCTGATAAAAGCGGGTGTTTGTCACCCTTCTCTTCCGGCAAAAACTTCTGAATGGTGGTAAACACCACGCCGCCCGAAACCCTTTTAAGCAGTTCCTGGAGCTGGGGACGGTTGTCCGCCTGCACCGGCCGCTCCGGCAAGACCTCCTGGCAGGCGGAAAAAGTGCCGAAAAGCTGGTCGTCCAAATCGTTGCGGTCTGTCAAAATCACCAGGGTGGGATTTTTCATCTGCGGATGGCGCGCCACTCGCCCGGCGTAAAAAACCATGGTCAAGCTCTTGCCTGATCCCTGCGTATGCCAGACAATGCCGGATCGCTTATCGCCTTTAACGGCGCCAATCGTGCAATCCACGGCTTTTTGCGCCGCGTGGAATTGATGGTAGCCCGCGATTTTCTTTAAAACGCCGCTTCGGGCATCCTCAAACACGATAAAGTAGCGCACCAAATCCAGAAACCGGCGCTTCTCAAACACTCCCTTAACAAGCACTTCGAGCTGAGGCATTTTCTCTGAGGCAAGCTTTTTGCCATCCACCGTACGCCAGGGCATAAAACGCTCCCAATCCGAGGTAATGGCGCCCATCCGTGCCTCAAGTCCATCTGAAACGATCAGGGCTTCGTTGAATGAGAAAAAAGAAGGCAGTTCGGCCTTGTAAGTTTGAAACTGGTTAAAGGCCGTACGCATCGTGGTGCTGGCATCCGCCGGATTTTTAAGCTCAAAAACCGCCAAAGGCAGTCCGTTGACAAAAACCACAATGTCCGGCCGCCGGTTATTGCGGTTCTCGGACACTGCAAACTGATTGACAGCGAGCCAATCGTTGTTGTCGAGATTTTCAAAGTCCACCAGCAAAGCAAGATCGTGCTTGGTGCGCCCTTCATATTGATATTCCACCGGCACGCTTTCCACCAAAAGCCGGTGAAATCGCCGGTTGTTTTC
>JACQWW010000036.1:12394-14508 GCA_016209025.1 Elusimicrobiota bacterium
TTCCAAAAGGCTGGGATGCTCGGAACGTAAAACTTTGTGTACCGCCTCGTCCAATGCTTCAACCGGAATCCGCCGGTTAATTTTGCCCAATGCCGCGCGCAGACGGCCTTCTAAAACGACTTGTTCAAAACCAGCCCGCTCGGCCCGCGGCTCGCCCGGGGCAATCTCCGGGCCAAACTGCACCCCATAGCCCAACCCATCAAGCCACTCCAGCGCGGCCTCTTCGGCAGTGGATTCGGCGAAACGCTTATTCAAAACAACTCCCCAAAAATAAAAAATTACCCCTCTGGAAATGTGAAGTATTTAATGTAAAATTTAGATAGCTCATCCACCATGCGTGGAAAGAGTACGAGCCTCGTCCCTTAAAGGGCGAGGCCCGCGTTTTTATAAAGCTCATATTCTTTTCGAAGTTTTTCTCGCCTTAGTTCCCGTTCCACAAAAAATGCGGTAAGAAGTAGAAAGTTGATCCAATAATTGCTTTGCCCATTACGCCATCAATTCCTCTTTAACCTCTTCGCGCTTACTCCAAAGGACTGGCCTTACTCCGTAATTTTTTAAAGCATCGCCAACGACTGTTACGGGTGCGTGATCAGAATCATTTAAAAATGCGTATGCCTGAGAATCTTTAGGGCGAACGTCTTTGGTGTCAATCCACGAAAAAGCAAGATTTTGAGCGTTATCCTTATTCGGTCGGTTGATAGTCTGTAGAATACGTTCCGAGGACTCTTTCGACGCGGGTATTACAAAATCAAAAAGGTGGTCATATCCTGTTTTCCCTGTAAATTTAACTCGAGGTGTATAGCGGATTTCATATAAATTTAGCCAGGAAGTCACATCTTCAAGAAAAAGACTGGCTACCATCGGCACAGCCAAATAAAATAGGTCATTGACAGCCAGCATCGCTTGAACTAAATTGTGTTTTCTTAAAGCAAAATTTTCGGAGGAAGCGTAAATCGCCAAAGCATCGCCCTCAAGTTTAATCCCAAAACCATTTAATGTAAGAGTCAATAATTCTTTTCTTTTTTTACTTTCAAGCTCACAGCCGGATTGACGCAAATCGCCGACAGTATAACCGTCATCGGTCAGAATAAAACCGTTGCCGTCGCGCCTAACATAAATTTGAAGGTAATCATTGTGGCGATCCAAATAAGGCGTTGTAATCTCAACCCAATCTTTTAATTGTTTTAACACCGTTTTATCTTTCAACCAATTTAAATATCTGTCGAGTAAACCTTGTATCTCGTTAATCATGTAAATAACCCCCTTTCAATATTGGGAGGCTCTGTAATATTGCAATACCTCATAAAGTCTTGCAGTGTTTGCCAAAGATTAGAAATATCCAAAAATCTATCAATAGGAACAGGCACTGCCCACTTATCGCCATATCCTTCCCGATAAACATGCAAATGGGGCGAAGTTATTTCCTCTTCATCTGGATTTCTGTGGGGCCGTCCGCCAAAATCCAAGCGGACAAGAATTACCACTTGGTGCGCTCTATTCTGATATGTTCCTTTCAATAAATCAATTTTTCCTCGGCTCACATCGAGAATAAAATTCTCGCGCTTATTTTTTGAAACCAAAGGAATGCTAATTTGCCCTCCAAGATTTGGATAATTCCAACTTTGATCATCCGCTCGAACCTTTTCCATAGAGATAAGGGCATCAGCTTCCGATTGAGATAAGATTATTTCCGGCATAAAATACCCCTTTTAAGAATGTAAAAACTTAATTCCCCCGGTATTGTTTCGCACCAACGGTCTTCTGCGCATCTTTTACATTAATTTTGCCAGATATAAGCTTGGGAAGTATCGTATCGCGGATAGCGGCGAGGGCGCGGGATTCTTCCAAGTTTTGCGCGACTCGTAGATGAAAAGGTCGCACTGTTTCCGTGAAGCGCGCAAGAAGTTCTTGTGGCGGAATAGTCGCGGCCATTGTTAGCAAGTATTCAGACTTCACGCGTTGATGACTGCCGGAAGTTCCCGTTACTCGCATGGTAAATTCATCCAGAAATGATTGGGATGTGAATAGACTGTAAAGATATTCGCGTGAAAATCCAGGTTTTGGAATCGTTACTAAAAACTCCGTTGAGCAAATGGATCGGTGGTCCCGCTGAA
>JACQWW010000095.1 GCA_016209025.1 Elusimicrobiota bacterium
GTGCTGTCCCCATTTAAACCCATTTAAATTAGGCTTTGTAAAAAACCATTCCGTAGCTTTTTTGGAATTCCTCAAGTCTGACCACTTCGGTTTTACCGACAACCGGCATGCCGATTTTCGGGTTTTCAATGTTCATCTGCCCGGTCATTCTCATGCCGTTTTCCAGCTCGACAATGCAAAGGCCGAGCTTGGCCACGCTGAAATCGGCCGGAAGGTTGTGAACAAAGGTGAATGTCACCAGCTTGCCTTTTTTCGGCAAAGGGACAGCGTCAAATTCGTTGTGTTCAAGATGATGACACTTTGCGCATACCATTCGGTATGGATAATGCACATGTCCGCATTTCTTGCACTTGTAGGCGAATATTTCTCTTTGCATGTCAGTTCTCCCTAACAAAAGTCAGGCAAACGACATTGTTGCCGAAGCCGCCGAAATTGCACGTGAATCCGACCCTGGCATCCTTGACTTGGCGTTTTTTCGCCTCACCCCGCAATTGCAGGACGATCTCATGAGCTTGGCCCACGCCGGTGGCTCCCACTGGATGGCCCTTACCCTTCAGGCCGCCGGAAGTGTTGATGGGAATTTTCCCCCCGATTTTGGTTTCCCCGCGCTCAAGGGCGCGGTGGCCTTCGCCTTTTTTGAAAAAACCGACTTCCTCGCTTTCCGCGATTTCCAGGATGGTGAAGGCGTCATGAAGTTCCGCCACATTGACGTCGGATGGTTTGATCCCGGCCATTTTTAAAGACTCTTGTGCGGCCTTTCGCACCGCCAGAAGGTCCGTCGGGTTTTCCCTTTCGTGCACCGCATGGGAATCGGTCGCCTGGCCCACGCCCGCCAGCCGCACCATTGGCTTTTTAATTTTTTTCATCACATCGGCCGAAGCCAAAATAAGACAGGCTCCGCCATCCGAGATCGGACAGCAGTCAAAAAACCGCAGAGGTTCGGACACATAAGGATTATTAGTCATGGCATCTTCCGAATCCATAATGCCCTCCATAGTGATTTTCTGATGGAGATGGGCGAACGGATTGAGCAAGGCATTGTCTTGGTTTTTGATGGCAACCATGGCCAAGTGCCTTGAGGTAACACCGTATTTTTCCATGTAAAGCCGCGTAAACATGGCAGCCAAAGACGGCAGGGTCACGCCATAAATGTATTCGGCCAGCGGATGAGACAGGGTGGCCACAAAATCCGTGGCATCGAGATTATTAACTTCGCGCATACGTTCAGCCCCGATAACCATAACAACGTCATGGAGCCCGGATGCCACCGCCATGTAACCCTGTTTGATGGCTGAAGCCCCGGAGGCAGGGCCGTTTTCAATAAGCTCGGCGCCGGCTGGACAAAGGCTCAACGTATCCACGACGGCGCTGGCCAAGCCGCTTTGGTGGTTTAAGCGGCAGCCGCCCATATTGGCCACATACAAATGATCGGCCTGCGTCAGGCCGCTGTCTTTCATGGCCATCATTCCGGAATACGCCGCGATTTCGCTCAAAGGATAATCGAGCCGGGTAAAGCTGGTAATGCCTACGCCGGCCGCATAAACTTCTCTCATGGCCGCCTCCTAATTAGTGAAATATCCCGTCGGATCGTATTTGGAACGTCTGGCCGCCACAAGATCCGCCGGGGGTTTCGGGGGGTCGGAGGGCGGCAAAATGGCCTCGTTGGCCTTTTCTAAAAATTCAACCGGGACCGGACGCTTGCCGACCACCAGGCTTTCTTTGGCCTTGTCATAAATTTCCTTAGTCAAAGCCCACGAGGGAACGCCGCCCAATTCATGCGGGGTTTCGAAACGCTTTTCAAGTTTATATTCGATCATCCAGCGCTTAAAACCAATGGGCGATTCAGCGACAATTAGAACCTCTTTCTGGCCTAATCCCTCAAAATGGTATTCCATTTTGGCGGCAAAAGCGTGGGCCCCGAGCCGCAGGCCGCGCCGCAAGGCCAAAGTGTGATAAGACATTCCGACGTCAGCGGTAACCCTGCGGCCGTTGACGATAGCGGCCAGTTCGCCGTTAATCTGCGCCACAAGAACATATTCATCCTGGACGCGGTATTTGTAATACCCTAAAAGCTCCGCGTAAAGGCGCGCGGCGACAATGTCGTAAAAATCCCGGTCAACATGAATCAAGGGTTCCACGTGCGGCAATAAGGCAGGGATTTCATCTCTGGCCGCCTGCCTGATGACCATAGCTTCACCGCTGGCTACCGTCATATATTTGGGCTGGTAGGGCGCCATGGGGGTATCCGTGGGACGAAGAATCCTTTCTAGTTCAATCGCCATAAAGCCTCCTGATTTTGTGGAAATGCGCGAAATTTTAAAGAAATTTAAAACACTTGCGCGCGGATTTATTATAGCTTTTTCACTCTTTTTGACCGGTCTATAAAAAGCTAAAATGTATCCATGATGGAAAAAATGCCGGCTGTCAAAATGGACCCAAAGGGCCTTTGGCGCGAGGAGACGTTTACCGACCATAAGGCGGGAACGATCCGCCGCCTGATTCCGGTCACCGCCGACGGCTCGCCGGACATCACGCGAAAGGTGATATTTGTCGGCGAAGCCGCCTTATTGACCTCGGTCGGCTCGCTCCCCCTTAATTTTGAAATTCCCGCCGCGGACTTGGCCCAAGCCGTGGCCGGTTACGGCGATGCCATGCAAAAGGCTTTTGCCGAGGCCATGAAAGAAATCCAGGAAATGCGCCGCCGGGCCGCCTCGCAGATCGTCATTCCCAAAGGCGCGGGTCCTGATCTGACCAGCGCTAAGTTTCCCCCTGATTCCGGCAAATTCCGTTTATCTTGATTTTTTTCGTTTTCAAAAAATAATCCAGGAACATGAAAATTTTCATCATTGCCGCCATGTTGAGCCGGCTGGCAGCCGCCGGGTCATCTTCCGTAGACAGCCTTTTGCGGGCCCCTCTTTGGACACCGGCGGGCAACTGCGATTCGTTTGTTGATTTAAGTCCCCTGATGCGGCCGCCTGCTTCCCAGGGACCACACAATACCTGCAGTGTCTTTGCCGCGGCATCGCTAGCCGAGCTTCTTGTCAAACAACAGCGCGATATCGCCATTGATATCTCGGAACAATTTCTTTATTACCTGGCCAAGCGCGATTTTACTGATGCGCCGGAGCTTGAAGTTTATAAGACACTCGACGGCCTCGCCGGTTTCGTGGCAGTCGAGGCTTTGCAGGGTCCGATATTAGAAGAGCGTTACTGGCCTTATGAAACAAACGCGGACACGCCCCCGCCTGACCATGAAATGTATTTGCGCCGCGAATTCCAATTTAAACCGCGCACTATTGACCGCAGGAATATCAAGGACTATCTTTGCCAGGAAAACACGCCTGTTGTCTTAAATGTCATGCTTTATAGCGACGCCATTGACCATGAATCGGGCCGATTGAGGATGCCGACTCAGAGCGAAATAGCGCGGTGCCGGCAAACGCGGACAGGATGCGCCGGCCATGTCGTGCTCATCACCGGCTATGATCCAGAGGCGCGTGAATATTTTTTCAGGAACTCATGGGGCTCTTCCTGGGGACAAGACGGTTATGGCCGCCTTCCTGAAGATTACGTGATTTTTCATTGTGAAACATGCGGCTATCTCGATCGTCTGCCGGACTTGCCGCGAAACAGCCAATCTTTGGTGATTAATGGGGCTTATGGCTGGTCAGCGGCTCTTTCGCTTAAATAAGTTTGATACGAATAATTTCGCTTGGCCGCCATAGTCTCATGCGCGGACCCCAGGTTCCTGAGCCCCGGCACACAATCACCGGCATACCCTTGACTTCATAACGGCCAGCCATCAAAGGGTAACGGCGCGCCACCATCAGGCCGAACGGCCACAGCTGGCCGCCATGAGTATGCCCGGAAAGCATCAAACCCGCTCCATAAGCCGCGGCTGTTTCGGCCTGCCAAGGCGTATGCGAAATCAAAATGACCGCTCCCTTGGGCCGGCCGGCTAGGGCTTTCTCAACAGGGTAACCATCGGCGCCGAACTGCCGCCGGGCCGTAAGGTCGTCAACTCCGGCAATGGCTAGACCAGGCGCAGCCTCAACCCACTCGTCCCGTAAAACCTTAAAACCGGCTTTTTGCATAAAATCAACACTTGCTTGCACCCCGGCATAATAGTCATGGTTGCCCGTAACCGCAAAAACACCGAGCGGAGCGCGCAAAATTTTCAGGCTGTCAAGAAGCTTTCCCGAACGGCCGGCATTGGCATCGAGCAGATCGCCGGCAATAACCACCATGTCCGGCCGCAAATCATTGACTCGGCCTGCCAGCCGGGCCATCCAGCGCGGACCGATCAGGGTGCCCAAATGCGTATCCGAAATCAAAATCAACGTCAAGCCGCCGCGCTCTGCAGGAAGTCCAGCCAGCGGCACGTCGTAATCCCTTACCACCGGCGCACGCAGGCCTTGTGCTATGGCGGCCGCTGAAAGAATAATGGCCGCGATAACCGCTCCGCCGCGCAGAACCGGGGTCAAATTGGGAAAAAGCCTGCCGCCCAAAGTCATCAAATCCACGGCAAAAACAGCGCAAAACAGCAAAAGCAAAACGCCGATCCAATTGGCCGCAACAAATTCCAAAGGCCAAACCACTGTTTCCATGCCATGTGAGCTAAGGATGCGCGCCAAAGGGTAACCCGCCCATAGCAGTGCCGCCGTTAAAATAATGGCGCGGCGCGAAAAATGCGCCGCTATCCAAGGCAGGGATGAAAGCCGCCAAAAAACATAGAAATGAAGAGCCGTCCAAATTGTCAGGACGATGGTCAGGAAAAAAGCGAATTTACCTGCGTTCACAACGCTTTAAAGAACACGCGAGGTGACGGTGGGAAACTTCAATCGGGATTGGTCCACATCAGACAAATCAATTTCCGCTTTTAAAATAGCCTCCTCTTCGCCGGCTTGGGAGATGATTTTGCCGTTGGGACCGATTATCACGCTGTGGCCGCAATAGATATTGGCCCCGTTGGCGCCCACGCTGTTTACGGCAATGAGAAAACACTGATTTTCCACGGCCCGCACCCGGGTCAGCAGCTGCCAGTGCTCCAGGCGCGGATGGGACCAGCCTGCCGGCACAAGAAAGACCTTGGCGCCTTGATCCAAGAGAAGGCGGTAAAGTTCCGGAAAACGAAGATCAAAGCACAGGGAAAGACCGAAAACACCCAGCTCCGACGACACGGCAACCGGCTTGGCGCCCCGGCGCAAAAGCTCGGCTTCCCGCGATTTATAGCTGAAGAGATGAATTTTCCGGTAAGCCGCCATAATGTTTCCTTGGGGACCGATAAATACCGCCGTATTGTAAAAATGATCCCCTTCACGCTCGATTATGCTTCCGGCTAAAATATGCGTCCCCATCTCTTTAGCCTTGGCTTGCGCCATTCGGATGCTGGGGCCGTCCAGTCCTTCGCTGTCGGCCGCGTACCGGTCATAAGAGCCGCAGCCGACGCTCCACAATTCCGGCAGGACCACAAGATCGGCGCCTTTGGTTTGATCCAAAAGAATCCGCATACGTTCAAGCCGGCTCTCCTTGTCCCCGTCACCCACGGAAAATTGAATTGCGGCTATCTTTAATCCCATTCGATTCTTCCTTTTTTGTTTATAAAGTATAGTCTACTTATGTCCGAGATAAAAACAAAATCGCTTCCGGAAAACGCCTACACGCCGCTTAAAGCCGGAGAACAATATAAACCGCTCGTCGCGGCCGGGGATTCGGTCAAGGAGCTGACTCTTCGATCCGTGGGCTGGGGCGTTTTTCTTTGCGTCATTTTCACCATTGCTTCCGCTTACTCCGGCCTTAAAGTCGGCCAAGTCATGGAAGCGGCCATCCCCATCTCGATTTTAGTCATCGGCCTTGCCCGGCTCTATAAACGGCGCTCAACCATCCTGGAAAACGTCATTATGACGGGAATCGGAGGCGTCTCCGGCAGTGTGGTGGCCGGCGCTATCTTCACCCTTCCCGCCCTTTATATCCTCAAGCTTGATCCTCATCCCCTTCAAACGATTTTTATCTGCCTGGCCGGCGGATGCCTGGGGATTCTATTTCTCATTCCCTTGAGACGCTATTTTGTCCGGGAAACGCACGGCCAATTCCCCTATCCCGAGGCCACGGCCATCACCGAAGTGCTGGTGACCGGAGAAAAGGGCGGCTCCCAGGCGAAACTCCTGATCGAGGCGACTTTGATCGCCGGCGTTTATGATTTCTTCGTGACCACCTTCAGCGTCTGGAAAGAGTACGTGGACTTCCAATTTATCCCCCTGGTCAAGACTCTTGCCCTGCGGGCCAAGGTGGTCTTTAGCTTCGACGCCATCGCCTTTATCTTGGGCCTGGGTTATGTCATGGGACTGCGTTCCTCAATGATCCTTTGCGCCGGCGGGTTTCTGGCCAATTTCGTCCTGGTGCCTTTGATCTGGATGATCGGACGGCACTTTCCGGACTCGGCTGTTTATCCCGCGGCTGCCGCCATCAGCCAAATGAGCGCCTCGCAGATTTTTCGCAGTTACGTGCGCTTTATCGGCGTCGGGGCCATTGCCGCGGCCGGCATTTTCGGCATTATAAAATCCCTCAAGATCGTGGCCGGTTCTTTCGCCATTGCGGTGCGCGCTTTCCGGCGCGGCAAGGAAAACGCTCTGGAGCGCACTGACCGCGACATTCCGGTTATGACCCTTCTTTTGGGCGTCATTTTCAGCGCCGTGGCTGAAGTCTTGTTTTTGGCAAGCCTCGGACCCTCTTTGGCGGTCATTGTCCTGGGCCTTATTCTCTCGCTGATATTCTCCTTCTTTTTCGCCTCAGTCGCGGCCAATGCCATTGCCACCACCGCCAGAAATCCCGTCTCCGGCATGACCATGCTCACCATCATCATCTCCTGCGTGATTCTGCTTCGCTTCGGCCTCTCCGGCACAACCGGCATGTTCTTTATCATGGCCATCGCCGGCATGGTTTGCACGGCCCTTTCCGTTTCCGGCCAGACCATCACTGATCTTAAAACCGGCTATTGGATCGGATCCACTCCCGCGGCCCAGGAAAAGGTGAAAGGGATCCTCGCAACGTCCTGCCCTCGCCCCAAGCCGCCATCATGAAGGCCCTGGTCGAGGGGTTCATGAGCCGTCAGCCGGTGGCTTACATTTTATTCGGGGCCGGCGTCATGACCACCATCGTCATGGAAATGCTCGGGGTTTCCTCGATGGTTTTTGCCCTGGGAATGTATTTGCCCCTTGATCTTAACACCCCGGCTTTGGCAGGCGGAATCATCGCCCATTTTGTCGGCAAAAAATCGGAAAAAGCCGGGGGACACAGAGGCGCGGTCATGCGCGAACGCGGCGTCATCCTTGCCTCCGGCTTGATGGCAGGCGGGGCTTTGGGCGGAGTTTTGGGAGCCGCCTTGCGGCTTTTTCCCTGGTATAGCGAAGACAAAATCAAGACCCCCTTTTACGATCATGACATGATCTCGCAAATCGTCTCAGCCGCGCTTTTTACCGGTTTATGCCTTTACCTTTGGTTTTCCGCCGGAGGCGGATCCGCCTTGGGCGGAAATTCCGCCGAGCGAGTCAAAGAAGAAACTTAAACTTCTGCAATAAATCCATGGCCAAGCGCGATCCGATCTGCGGCATGGAGGGCAAGTGGGCCGCCCACCACGAGGTATTCTGTTCGCTCTATTGCCTCAAAGAATTTGAAAGCAAAAATAATCTCCCTGCGGTTGAGCCGGTAAAAATTAAGAAATGGAGCTTCCAAAAAATTTTGACCTTCGCGGTTTACTTTTTTACGATCGTCGGTTTATTCGCCGGTTTTATCATTCCGGCCGCTAAGCCCTTTACCGGCTCCTTATGGAATTACGTGCGCATGGTTTTGCCGGCTTTTGGGATCGGCATTTTAATAGCAGGAGCCATTGACGTTTTCATTCCCAAGGAAATAATCTCAAGATTATTGGGCCGCGGGGATTTTTCCGACGTCATAAAAGCAAGCGCCCTGGGATTCACCGCCAGCACCTGCTCACACGGCTGTCTGGCCCTATCCGTCGAGCTGTATAAAAAAGGCGCTTCCCCGGCGGCGTTTCTCTCCTTCCTTCTGGCCTCTCCCTGGGCCAGCCTGCCGACTACCATTATTTTAGTCAGGCTTTTCGGCTGGCGCGGTTTTTTGATCGTGGGTCTGGCTTTTGCCGTTTCCCTGACCACCGGCTTCGGCATAGTGATTCTGTCCAAGAAAGGCTGGATCAGCCCTAATCCCCATGGCGCCGGGCATTCCGATCAGCCGGCTTGGGAGCTTTTGAAAATTAATTACGAAAAAAACAAAAATCTCCCTGTTTTTCTGGCCAATACAAAAAACGCGGCCCTCAGCCTTTTACAAATGACCTTTCCCTGGGTATGCCTGGGCATTGTCCTTTCCGCCGCAGCCGGCGTTTTTCTGCCCCATCTGATTCACAATTATTTGGGCCGCGGCGCCTTGGGACCCTTGGCTAGCCTGCTGACAGCGACGGTAGTCGAGGTTTGTTCTGAAGGCAGCGCTCCTATGGCTTTTGAAATTTACAAGCAAACCGCGGCTTTGGGCAGCGCCTTTATTTTTCTGGAAGCAGGGGTGATCACCGACTTTACGGAGATTACGCTCGTGGCGGCCAATGCCGGCAAAAAAGTCTGCCTGGCCATGGTAGCCCTGGCCCTGCCCCAGGCCCTTCTTTTGGGATATTTGCTCAATCTGCTATAACGACCTTATGGAATTTAACCTCATCGCCCTGATCGCCCTGGCCCTGGCCTTTGATTTCATCAACGGCTTCCATGATTCGGCCAATTCCATCGCCACGGTCGTTTCAACGCGGGTGCTTTCTCCGCGTCAGGCTGTTATCTGGGCGGCTTTCTTTAATTTTATAGCCTTCCTGCTTTTTAAACTCCACGTAGCCAATACGATAGGCAAGGGCATAGTTGACCCGGCGATTGTAGATACCAGTGTGATAGCGGCCACGCTTCTTGGCGCCTGTATCTGGGACTTGATGACATGGTACTGGGGTCTGCCGACCAGTTCGTCTCACGCCTTGATCGGCGGCTTCATCGGCGCGGCTTTGGTGAAAGTGGGACCCCAAGCCCTGGTTTTAGCAGGCATCAAAAAAACAGTGATATTTATGGTGGTGGCCCCGCTTTTAGGCATGCTGGCCGGCTCGATTTTAGGAGTCATCTCGTATTGGCTGTTTCGTAGATCAACCCCGGGCCGGGTTGACGCTATTTTCCGCAAAGGCCAGCTTGTTTCCGCCGCGCTTTACAGCCTGGGACACGGCGGCAATGACGCTCAAAAGACCATGGGAATTATTGCCGTATTGTTGTTTTCCGCGGGCAAACTTGGACCAGAATTCCATGTTCCCTTATGGGTGGTGCTTTCCTGCCATACGGCCATGGGCATGGGAACGCTTTGCGGCGGCTGGAGAATAGTAAAGACCATGGGGCAAAGAGTGGCCAAACTGCGTCCATTCGACGGCTTTTGCGCTGAAACCGGCGGAGCCATAACCCTTTATCTCTCCACCGCGCTGGGCGTGCCGGTCAGCACCACCCACACCATTACCGGCGCCATCATGGGAGTCGGCTCGCTCCAAAGAATTAAAGCGGTCAAGTGGAGTATGGGCGCAAGCATTATATGGGCCTGGATTTTGACCATCCCGGCCGCAGCCGTCATCTCCAGCCTGTCTTATTGGCTTCTTTCGCGCTGAATTTTTCTTTTATTATTTTCCGAAATGCAGAGTCAGATGAGTCAGCCACATGGCATCGTTTTTTCTGACATATGGCTTAGGCCGGCTGTCGTATTCATCCACCCATGAAACTTTTAAACCCAGGTTGTCTTTCCAGAAAAGCGTTTCCAACCCCAGTTCCATGTAAACATGATAATCGCCGAAACCGCTGAGCCTGGGCACGTAGAAAAAATCCGCGCTGAATTCGGCTGTTTTTGAAATCGGGATTTCAGATATGTCGCGAAACGACAGGCGCGCCTCGCGTTCATTTTTACCGTCTTCGAATTTTTCATACCCGCGGGTGAGGGCCAGGCTTATCCCGTGCTTGGTGGGGCCCAAAATCAAATCGTACCAAGGCCCTGCGCCCACGGTGATTCTGCGTTTTAGCAGGATGAATTCGTTATAAGCATTGGTGTTATACGCGAACACTTTCCAGGAGTTCCACAAGGCATGGTCATAACGCAAGGTAAAGGTCCCATGATTGGTATATCTTCTTTTTTCGAACGTGCCGTAATCCAAAGAACCCTTTAAATACGCGGTTGATTGGAACCAAGCCTTAAAACAATCAACACTCGCGTTGGCATGATCCGTATCGGCATTGCCCCGATTTGAACCACCCCCAAACTCAAAATCCAATCCCCAAAACTTTTTTTGCCCCATGACAGTCTCAGGGGTCAGGGTTCTGGTATCCGATCGAGACTGGGCCGCCGCGTTTGGCGCGGTTAAAGCGGCCAGCTATAAGACCGAAAAAAACAGAATTTTTGCCGATGCCATTTAGGGCGTCTTTGTTTTCTTCAGCTCTTCCAGTAATGCCCGGCCCATTTTTTCAGAAGACATGGGATCGCGGCTGGTGATGATATTGCCCTGAACGATCACGAAAGGCGCAGGGGCGGTCGAAGACGAAAGGCCGTCTTCATACATGGAGCCGGAGGCTTTATTTAAAACGTCCTGAAGGATATAGGGAAGCTTCGGCCGCAAGTCAGACGGCTCCCAGGCATTGGGAAAACCTGTGACTCTTTTTCCTTGAATCACATCGGCGAAAGCCAGGGTTCCGGTGCCATGGCACTCCGCAGCGATAATTTTACCCTTATCCGCCGCCTCTTTTAAAATTTTATGAACCAGCGGGTTTTGATTAATATCGTACATGGCGCCGTGTCCGCCCACGATGATTACCGCGTCGTAATTACGGCCGTGGACTTTGCGCAGGCGCAGGGTACCCTTGGCTTGGAGCTTTTTATCCAGGGCAATCACCTTTCTGGCGACCTCCGGTTTTGTCCAATTAAACAAAGGGCTCTCAGGAGGGAGCTTGTCCGGGTCAGGGGCGCTTGAAGGATCAATCCTGGCCTTGCCTTCGGGACTCGCATAAAACACTTTGACGCCGTTTTCCTCATTTTACAATCTTCAGCGCCTCTTCAAAAAATGGGGACAGCGCCCATTTTTTTATTTCGTTTTTTTGAGCGATATAAAAAATGGGCGCTGTCCCCATTTTATAGAGAACGCGAACTGTCAGCAGCTGCCATCGAGGCTATAACCATTTAATAACCCAAATGCTTAATCAAGCCGGGAAGCCCTGTAAATACAACAGAAACACCGCCAATCTTTTTGGTCAACGAGTAAGACAAATCGCCGGTCACCACAAAAGCCTGCGCGTTTGGATACCGGCCCATAAAAGCCTTTAAGCTTTGGAAATCATAATGCTCCCACATAAACCCCAGCTCGGTTGGTTTTAAATCATGCATTCCCCGGTAATAACAGACAAAACCGGTATCGAACATGTATGCTTTGGGGGCAGAAATGATTTCGGAGCTTTTGCGGGCGCTAAACGGGCGTAAAACGTAGACAACGTAAGTTTCCTCCAGAACCCTTAAATAATTGGCGATTGTCGTATGGCTCACCGCGCATGGACCCGCAAAAGAGTTAGCCTGAAAAATCCCGCCGCTCTGAACCATAAGCAGTTCAAGGAATTTCTGAAATGAGCCTCGACGCTCAAGGCGAAAAAGTTCCTGGATATCTTTTGCCCAATACGCGTCAATCCATTCTTGAAAATACCTCTCCGGAAGTTTTGTATTCAGAAAAAATGGCGGAAGGCCCCCAAATAAAAATCTATGTTTAAGATCATGTCTGCGAAAATCTTTCAGGTCTTCACAGATCAGCGGCGTCAGCCAAAGTTCCGCCTTTCTGCCCGCTAAGGTATCTTTGAATTTTGCCGAAGCGCTCAATGATGAGGAGCCCGTAGCCAAAATTTTTGTCTCAGGGAAATGATCGGCCGCTATCTTCAACAACTCGGAAGGATTGTCCATACGGTGAATCTCATCAAGGACAATGCGATTCCCGCGTCTATCTTTCAAAAATTTCTCAGGGTCCGCCATTAAACTGCGCACCCTGGGCAGTTCGCAATCGAAATATTCAACGTTCGCAAGACTTTGCGATAAAACCGTCTTGCCGGCCCTGCGGACTCCCGAAAGCCAAACCACAGAACGCTCCCGCCATAGCGTTTCTATCTTTTTTAACCAGTATTTTCTTTTTACCATACGAATCAATCTTATCATGCGTTACTACCATATGCAAGTAGGATTGCATATGGTAGTAACGAGAGATAAATAAGCAAAAAAAGACGGGGTTAAATTACGAAGGCGCCTCCCCAACACTCAGGTTATAAATAGCAACCAAATTTTGACGATCTAACCTTTTTTATTGGTAGAAATGATTTTAATGCAGTTATTTCAAACTTTCCAAAACTGAAATATATCGCTTTGCCCAGAGTGGATTTTGACCACCTGGAATGTCTCAGTTTTCCACGGCACGCTCATTTTGGTCTCCCTATTGGACGACTTTAAGCGCCTCTTTGGCCGCTTTGATCATGGGTTCGGTGGAAATCGCGGCGCCGATAGCCTGCTTCATCCATTCTTCCGGCGTCACATTGCCGATTTTACACATGCGCTCCATGTCTTGGCCGAGAGCATGGGTTTTGTAATAATCACCGACCTGGAAGGCGATGATATGCCCCAAGGGATAATTGGGGAGATAAAGTCCGTATTCGATCAGATGCGAGTAGATGGCTAAAATCGGCACGTCCTTGACGCCAAAAACCGGCGCGTAATGCTCATTCCAGACATCTTTGGCGATTTGAACGACCGCTTGTTTAAAATCGGCGGCGGAAGCCTGGGGATGCTGATAAAGCCAGCGCCAGGCTTTCATGTCCACCAGACCCACCCCCGCGATCTCGCGGGTCGCCCAAAATTCATCCAAGTGTTTTAGGGCTTCGGATTCGGTCTCTGACCGCACCTGGGCATGGCCTCCGGCCGTCAAAACAGGTGTGATCTGCGTTTCATTTAAGCCCAGCATCTCCAAAGCCCGGTCCTGAAAAACAAAGGCAAAGGCTTCGGTAAAAGCGGTGTTGGGCACGCCGGAGAGCAGATTATGGTCCATTTTGTAAAGAGAAAACGTCTGCTCAACGCAATGGCCCAGTTCA
>JACQWW010000096.1:0-1026 GCA_016209025.1 Elusimicrobiota bacterium
AAAAGAAAACTTAACCATTTCATGAATCCGAGTGAAATAAAAAGAATAAATCCTATTACAGCAACAATCAATCCGATTGCAATTAGTTTGATTCCTTCAGAAACTATACCCATAAAAATTTCCCCTTTCCCTCCTGACCGTCGGCGTGTCACCCCTTCCGAACTGCCAGACCAGTGGGACACCACTCTGTGGTTTCCCCTATGCTCGCTTCAACAAGGTGCCCGGGGCGGGAATCGAACCCGCACGAGCTTACGCTCACTCGATTTTAAGTCGAGGCTGTCTACCAGTTCCAGCACCCAGGCATTTTTATTCTCAACGGATTTCCTCAAATTGTATCTCTGACCAAGACAGGTGTTTCATTAATAAATAATATTAAGTAGAACACACATAATCAAGAGATTTCAGTCGCGTCTACCAGTTCCACCAACCCGCCCGTAAATTTTCTTAAAATATTATCTCTGTTTCCCCAGCCCCGGCTAAGACGGGCCTGGCAGATTCTGCTTAGGTGAGGCGGGGCGGTTGAGTTTATGACCTAAAACCTGGTAAATATTCACAGATTCTGTGCGTCCCCTCACGGCCTTATCGCCAATATATTGAAAGTCAAAGTAATCCATGGTTGCCAGATATACGGACTGACTCACAATCAAATCAGTTCCATAATCTTTATTGGCTGATTCCATGCGGGAGGCCAGGTTCACTGTATCGCCAATAACCGTGTATTGAACCCTCTCCCGGCTCCCGATATTGCCAGCTACTGCCTTACCTGAATGGATCGCGATTCCGATTGCAATAGTATTGTAGCCTTCCTTCACTAAAGAACCGTTGAAGACGGCCAGACGCTCCTTCATCTCCAGGGCAGCTGCGACCGCTGACTTCGCGTGGTCCTGACGGGATATGGGCCAGCCAAAAACAGCGAGGATGGCATCTCCGATAAACTTGTCCACGGTTCCACCATGGTTTCCGATCACTTGTACCATCTCGGTGAAATAACAGTTTAATAACTGAACCACTATTTGCGGCGGAAGT
>JACQWW010000096.1:1096-4576 GCA_016209025.1 Elusimicrobiota bacterium
CCTTGCCGCTAATAAAACCATCCACCACTTCTTTAGACACATAACGTCCAAACGTGTTACGGATCATTTCCTTTTCGCGTAAGCCGGTTACCATCTGGTTGAATGCCTGCGCCAGATAGCCTATTTCATCCTTCATCTTAAAATTAATTTGCATGTCCAAACGACCGTCTCCTACTGCCTGCGCCACCCGGGCCAGCACAGGTAGAGGCCGTAGCATCCACCCAACTATAAGAATCGCGCCCAATATACCCAGTGTAATTGCTGAACCGGCTATCACAAGCACCTGTCTCTTAGCGTCCTTCAGACTGCTCGCCACTGAATCCCGTGTAAAACCAATGTGTACCGTTCCAGTCCTGCGATTGCCTGAAAAGACCGGCGCTGAAATATCAAAATAGAAAATGCCATGGCTGGAATATTGCTGGACAATTACGTCCTGGGACTCTGAGGCACGCTGTGCAATTAGGCTCTTATCAATGCTTCCAATTTTTTGATGGTCAGAATGGGATAGGATCTTGCGAGCTGCATCTAATGTAGCGGCGTATTCCACGCTCTTTTCCTTGAGTATTTCCTGCGTATTAAAATGAAGGGTAAATGTGTCAATCTGAGGAAAAATGGCTTCTCCTGCTAAACGAGCATACGCGATAGTTCTGATCTTCATCTGTACGATCATGGCCTGTTCGCCATATTGCAGCAGAATCCATGTCATGGCTCCGATGACCCCCAGAACAAAGACAGATGTAAGTAGCGATAATTTTAATGCAATCCGGTTGACTTTAAGTTTCATGGTTCAATATTTACACCTCAAGTTACATGTGTTTACTAAAGTTTTCTAACGTGAATAGTTTTATGGTCACTTTAGCGGGCGCATTCAGGAAAAATCCTATCTGGGCAGGGCCGCTCATGGGATTAAATGGATTAGGCCAGTTATATGCATGGACCATAGGGGGAGCCTGGTTGAGGGTCCAGACTGGAATGGCTGGGCTGGAATCAGAATAATTGCCGGTCCCCCCAGCGTTGTTTTCAGCGCGGACCCGTGCAAAAATAGACTTGCCACTTGGAAGTCCAATCGCCTGATACGACGTTTCTATACCCACATTTTTTGCATTAACTATGTCGTTACCGTTGAGGCTCGTTCCCAGATCCAATAGGTAGTTTTTGATACCGCTTTCAGAATCCGCAGCCACGGACCATGAAAAAACTATGGTACCGTCATAAGAAAATTTGCGGTCGGCCTGCACATTCCCGACTTGCTCGGGGGGAGTCCGGTCCACCAGCACGCCGGGGTTTGACACTTCAGAATAAGGACTTGATTTTCCGCCTTCATCAATCGCCTTAACCTTTATGTAATATGTCTTGCCATTATCTGCTGGGTCCAGAGTAAAATTCGTCGGCGTGACAGTGGCAACTATCACATTAACATCAGTCGGTGCAGTGCCCAGACACACAACATAACTGGAAATAGCAGTATCGCCGAAGGCAATGGCAGTCGCCCAATTCCACGTGATTCCGGAATCAGCAGTAAAAGCTCCAGGCACTGGAACCGGTTGTCCCGGAGCAGTTACTGTATTTATATCTATATCAAAGGAGCCGATGTCGGCAGTTTTGTAACCAATATTATTAAAATTGTAGCTCCGTAAGTGGAGGTACCAGTGACCATTGCCTGTGGCCGTGGTGGTGAGCACATTGAGCGCTGTCCAGCTTGACTCCTGGTTGTTCCATGCATGGGTGGCATTTTTGTCCCATACAAAGCGATAGTATAATATTCCTCCCACTCCAGTTGAGACAGTGTTTGTGAAGCTAAATGTGGTTACACTGACGGAGCCAGGAGTAGTGCTTGCCAAGACATCTGGCGTGGCGGCATAGGTGATATCGCTGCCAAGATTAAGATCCGCAGTCCGTATGCCGTTATGGTTGAGAGCGCGTACCCTGGCGTAATAAGTTGTGTTTGCCGTTAGAGCGAAGCTCTCGCTTAGACTCGTCACACTGGAGCTGGAACGCAAGGGAGTGAAGTCCGAACGCGTAGATACCTCTGCCTCGTAGAGCGTCCCGGAGGGGTTGCCGCCAGCTGACCAATGCACAATCAAGCCATCGTTGGTCAAAGTGAAAGACGAGACAGCGGACTGTGGTGGCACGGCCAGAGTGGCGGTGGAAACGATAGGGCTGGAATATGGCCCAGAGTTCCCGGCGAAATTGACAGCCTTTACCCTGGCAGTATAAGTTGTATTCGGAATTAAGTCTGTGAGAGTAGCCTGGGTATTTAGAGTAGTTGAGGAAAGTGGAGTAGTCACAAAATTATCCCTGGATATTTCTGCCACATAGGTGGTGTTCTGTGGATTGCCATTGGCCGTCCAACTCAGCACAAGGCCTGAACTTTCCACCCCACTAAATGGTGGAGATGCCGTAACAGGAGCCAGGGGCAGAGTGACAACAGAAACAGCAGGTGAATATGCACTCGGAACATTATTCATGTTGACTGCCTTGACGCGGCCATAGTAAGTTGTGTTGGGGAGCAAACCACTGAATGTCTGGCTCAGGGCGAGTGTAGTAGCCGAGGAAATTGCCGTGCCCTGTGCGAAGTTAGTGCTTGATATTTCAACAGTGTAGGATGTTCCGCCTGGGTTTCCCCCATCAGCCCATGTGAATGTGAGAGTGGATGCCGAGACAGCACTAAATGGCTGACTCACATTGGAAGGGATAGTTGCCAGAGTACTTGTTGAGCGAATTGGACTAGAATAGGGACCATCTACGCCCAGGAAGTTGATCGCCTTTGTGCGGGCCTGGTATACCATGTTGACCGTAAGTGCGGAGAAATTCGCGCTCGTGGCGATGGTCTGGATCGCGCTGGATACGCTCACAAACCCGTCTGTGGAGATCTCTGCTGTGTAGAGCGTCCCGTTCGGGTTTCCGCCGTTCTCCCAGAGGAAAGTGAAGCTGCTTATAAAGACATCTTTGAATGGCGGAGTGGCGGTAACTGGGGTCAGGACCAGCGTCACAGTGGAGACAACAGGGCTGGAATAGGGACTGGCTAAACCACCAGACCCAATAGCGCTGACCCGGGCATAGTAGGTTGTGTTCACCAACAGACCGCTGAAATCCGCATTGAGGCTGGTGGTAGTTAAGGATGAGTAGAGGGTTACGAAGTTATCGGTTGATATCTCGGGTCCATAGTTTGTTCCGGCGCTGTTGCCTCCTGATTTCCAATTGAAGGTAAAGGTATTGGCCGAGAGATTTGTAAAGGGAACTGAGGTGTTGAGCGGAGCCGCCGATGCAGTGACTGTGTCAACCGCGGCCGTGAAGTCAGTGTCTATCCCGTTGTGGTTTTGCGCCCTGGCGCGGGCATAATACAGGGCATTGGGTGTTAGTCCCGTGAAAACGGCGCTGGTATTTGGCGTAATTGAGGATTGTACCAGCGTGGCGAAGTTATCGGTGGAGATATCGGCGATGTAGCGGGTCAGCTGCGGGTTGTCAGCGCCACTCCAA
>JACQWW010000097.1 GCA_016209025.1 Elusimicrobiota bacterium
CAGGGCGTGTTCGAGGTCCTCGCGGCCGAGCTGGCCGTAGTTGGTCGAGTCGGCGAGAATCGCCACCTTCCTGAACCTGCGCCGCTCGACGGCCTCCTCGACGATCATGGCGAGCTCCACGCCGGTCGTGCCCGCCGACTGCCGCCGGGCCGCCGCCTTGTTCAAAAGGACAAAGGATCGCCGCGGCCTGGCCTTGCTTCAGGTATGGAGCGGCCGAAATTTCGGCATCACCGACGCGGCAGCCATCCGCGAGGCTCATTTATCGTAATGTCAAAAACTGCCTTGAGCATTGAAAAGAAAATAAGAAAGATCGTGCGATCCGTTATTTTCAATTTTGCCGTTGTTGTTATCGTTTTAATCACTTTGAGTCCGGCCATTTTTAGATTTTTGATCGGCATAGATACCTTGGTCGGCTGGACCCTGGCGGAACTTTCCGAGGCTCTTGGCCGCCAAATCACGGTGGCCGAGGCAAGTATAGGTTTTTGGGGCGGAGTTGATTTAAAACAGGTCATGATTTCCGAATACCCGAGCTTTCGTGATGGGGTTTTCATCAAGGCGGATCGTCTTAGGTTTAAGGCCGATCTTTTTCGTCTGGCCTTGGGCAGTCTGGAGGTTGATAAATTGAAAATTGCCGGCGCTTCAGTGAATTTAAAGCGTGACAGCCAAGGGCGTTGGAATCTGGAGCATTTCTTTAAGTCCGCCGTGGATCAGCCGAAGGTTTTAGACATTGGCGACGAGGCCGAGCCGCAGATCAAGCTTGGCTCCATTGCCATTGATGATTTTGAAATGTCGGACAGCCGGGTTGTGTTTGACGATGAAACAGGAAAGATCCCGGCCTTTCGCTTCAATGATATTGCCTTGGCTGTCCAGGGATTTTCGCCGCGCAAAACTTTTTCTCTTTCATTATCCTTGTTGGCCCAATTAGATCGCGGTTCAACCGCGCTCTCGACGCAAACAGCGTCTTATGGCGCCGGTTCCCAAGCTTTACTGGCGGCCCAATGCCCGTTAAAGGCTGTTTTTAAAAGCCGCGTCAATTTGGCCGGGGGCGATCTTGGTCAAGCCAAATTTGAGCTTAAAGAGCTTAAACTGGAATCATCTGCCTGGGATTTGTCGGTCCAAGGCGGCCTTGAGTCGCTGGATCAGCCTAAAGCCGATTTGAATATCAAGGCTGAATTTGACGGATTTGCCTTGAATCTCGGCGCCATAAACTCAAGCGCCCTGGCATCAGGCTCCAGCGCCACCCTGAAAGCGCATGGAACCCTGATAGCAAACTTTCAGCTTAAAACCGAGGACGCGGACCGCCGGTTCAAATGGTATTTGGATGCCGATGCCCTGGCGGTTCAATTCAACGACCGGTTTCACAAAGACGGCAAGACCCCTCTTAGTATTTTATTACAAGGCCGCCGGCAGGCAGGCAGGCAGTCTAAAAAAACAGGCGAAGACGATGATGACGCCGGGGGCCAGGGTCCAGGGATTTTTGATCTTGAGGGAAGCGCTGATTTTTTGTTTGGTCAAGGGATCAAAGACAGCATCGGACATTGGGCCGTCAAAGTCAAAAACAGCCGGCATGAAGAAGGTTTGGAAGCGCCTGCCGCCGTAGACGATGAGGCGCAAGAAAAACTGCCGGCGTGGCCCGAAACCGATCTTGACGGATTTTCCGGGGAAACCCGGTGGGAGATCAGCCTTTCCTCTTTGTCGCTTTCGCCTGCCGCGATTGTTTCCATGGTACCGGCCATATCCCGTGATTACCATTTTATCGGCGGTAAATTGACCTGCGCCGGGCTTAGGTTTTCCGGGGGCTCGGATTTCTGGAATTTGGACGTGCAAAAAGCCAAGCTCCGCCAAGCCAGGCTTGACAGCTCGCAAAATAAAGTCGGCCGCCTTGAGGCCGGCCTTGAACATTTGAATTTCATGAACCGCCGAGGCCGCTGGAAACTGGAATTTGCCGGAGCTTTTGAAGCCAGCCGGGCGGATACGGTATTTTTGGCGGCCCGGGATTTGATTGCCCAAGCCGACATGAAAGGCATCGCCAATGAGAAGGACCCGAATTTAGCCGGCGAGATTCACGTCCATTTAAACAACGGGGCCATTAAAGACGTTCCCGCAGTCGTGGCGAAAATGCGTTTCATGAAATTTTTGATTCACCCCTTAAGAATCATGGAAGACCTGACAGCCTGGAAGGTGCTCAAATTGGAAGGCCGTGATTTCCAATCGCTTCCCATGGATTCGATGCAGGGGGATTACTATTTTCAGGACGGTAAAATGAGCCTGGATAAGGTCACGGTCAGCGGGCCCATGGGAAATTGCCAGGTTTCCGGCGGCGTGGATTTTCCCCACGACCAGATCAACCTTATGGTCGCCGTCAATATGCCCCGCGAAAAAATCCGCTGGCCCATGGCCGAATCTTTCGAGGATGAAAAAGGCAATACCTACCTTCATATCAAGGTTAAGGGGCCGCTCAAACAGCCGTCGGTCAATATCGTCATGGGGCCAAAAAAAGATATGCTTAAAGAGCTTGAGGAGCAGTTCGCGGCCTTGAAGCAGAAAACCAAAGGATTCTTGCGTAAATGACGACTTCAAAAAATTCACGCTCATTGACCCTGAAATACCGGCCATCTTTTTTCAAAGACATGGTGGGACAGGAAGCTGTTTGGCGATCCTTGTCCAATGCCGTGACCGCGGGCCGCCTGCACCAGGCTTATCTTTTCCACGGCCCGCGCGGATCCGGGAAAACATCTATGGCCAGGATTTTCGCGCGTCTGTTGAATTGCCAAAAACGTCCTTCCCAGGCGCCGGCAGAGCCTTGCGGCAAGTGCCCGGCCTGCCTGGAAATCGCCGAAGGCCGGTGTCTCGATGTCCTGGAGATTGACGCGGCAAGCCATACCCAGGTGGATCATATCCGGGAGGTCGTCATTGACACTATCAATCTGTCCCCGGCCAGGGACCCTTATCGCGTTTTTATCATTGACGAAGTCCATATGCTTTCCATGGCTTCTTTTAATGCCATGCTTAAAACCCTTGAAGAGCCGCCGCCGCACGTGCTTTTTGTTTTGGCGACCACAGAGCTCAATAAAGTTCCGGCCACGGTCGTTTCCAGGACCCAGAGCTTTCCTTTCCGGGCTTTGAGCATCGAAGAAATTACCGGCCGCCTGCGCCAAATCAGCGGCTCGGAAAAGATCAAAGCGTCCGATGAGGCTATCCGCGAGATCGCCGGGGCAGCCACCGGGTCTTTACGCGATGCCCTGAGCATCCTGGAGCAATTGGTGAGTTTGACCGAGGCTTCGGGCGGCGCTATTGACAAAAAGGATTTGGTCGAGCTTCTGGGATTCGTCGAGGACAGCGTGCTTGAAGATATCGTCGAGAGCCTGGCTCTTGGACCTGATTTTGAAAAAGCCAAAAAACTGCTGGAAAACGAACTCTATCGCCAGGGCCATTCGCCGGCCCAGCTTTTAGGAAGCCTTTTTAGAAAACTTTCGGAAAAGTTGCTTAAAGAATTTGCCGCCGGCCGCCCTGCTCCGCAGCGCTTCGAGGGCGGAGATACCGCCAGTAGCGGTGGCCGCTCTGATGCCCTCCGGCGTCGTCTTTTTGCCTTGTCCGAGCATGTCTTAAAGCTTCAGGGGGATCTGCGCTGGGCTGTTGACCCCATTTTAGCCTGCGAGGTCGGGCTTTTGGGATTTTTACTGAAACAGGTTGATTTCAGGACCGAAGCGCGCGAAATTAAAGAGGATAAGGCAGAGATGACGGCTGAAACAGTTAAGACTTCTCCGCCAAAGGCGGATCCGCCTCCGGCGGAAGACTTCAGACTTCAGACTTCAGACTTAAGACTTAAGACTTCAGGCCTCAAGCCTCAAGCTTCAAGCTTTCTGCCCAAACCTGCGCCGGTTCAGCCATCCGCATCAACGACCAACGACCCCAAAGAGCGTTTTGCTAAATTCCTTGATGCTGTCAAAGCCGAAAATCTTGATATTTATCTTGACGGCGCCGAGCTTTTGCCGGCCGGCAATGAGAAAGACTCTTATGAGATGCTTTTGCTTAATGCCGCCTGTCAGGCCGGCATGGAGAACAACAAGGATAAAATCATGCCGGCCTGGAGAACGGTTTTCGGGCAAAGCAAGTTAAAGTATGTCGTGCGCCGCAGCGAGGGAGCCGCCGCCTCTAAAACCCCTGCCCCCTTTGTCCCTGAAAAAAACCCCGGCTCTTCGTCCGAAGAAGTGCCCGAAGATATCAAGCGCATCGCCCAGGTCTTCGGCGGAAAAATCAAACGCTTCAAGCAAAGGGATTAGGGACGAGGGATTAGGGATTAAGGGTGGAAAATATTTTTTATTTTTCTCTTATTCCCTATTCCCTATTCCCTATTCCCTAAATTTATGGGCCGCTCGCGATCTCTTGAAGTTTTGGCCGAAGCCTTGCGCTCGGCTTTTTCTCATGTCGGCCCCAGACAAAGCCTTCGCATGGCATTGAAACTTCTTAGTTTGGACGATAAGGCGTTTGAATTTTTTGTCCAAGCCATGAGGCAGGCCAGGACGCGGGTTGGACGCTGTGGAGTCTGCCGGGACCTGACTGAATCAGAGTTATGCGTCATCTGCCGCGACCAGACCAGGGATAAAAATTTCGTCTGCATTGTGGAAAATCCGCAGGATGTGGAAGCGGTTGAAGCCGGCCGGGGCTATCGGGGACTTTATCACGTTTTACATGGAAGCCTGGACCCGAAAATGGAATTTCATTCAACCAACGGAAACGATCCTATGGCCCTGGATGATCTTTGGGAGCGCCTGAAAACGAGCCCCGGAATCGAGGAAGTCATTTTAGCCACCGACCAGGACACGGCCGGCGAACTTACCAGCCTTTATCTGGCCAAAGAGATAAAAACACGTTTTCCCCGGCTTAAATTGACCAGAATTGGCGTCGGCATCCCTTTCGGCGGCGAGGTTCTCTACGCCGATCCGGCAACGGTCAAGCAGGCGATTCTAAGCCGCACGCAAATCGCCGGCGAAAACGGGGGCTAGTTCAACGGTAGAATACACGGTTTGGGACCGTGAGGTAGGGGTTCGATTCCCTTGCCCCCGAATGTTGCGCATGATGTATGGTTCAATTGACCCGTGCAGAATTTAAAAACTTGAAGTTTGTTTTTACAACATGTCCTTTTGGTAAGCCTTGTTTAACGCTTCAAAAACTCAACCTGATCCTTTGCGAAACATTTCTTTAACTCACCATCGTGATCATCCCATCCAAAACTCTCGAGGACATGTATAAAAAAATCCAAAGCAAGTTTATGGGCATCGGCCGTTAAATGTTTGCTTGGCAAATCATTTTCAAAATAAATCACGGAAATACTGCTCACGCAATTGGGCGGCGAAATTTTGGCTACGCCGGCGTATTTCAGCCGCCTTCCCTCCATTCCATGCAACTCAATGGATACGTGAACGCCTTCTCCAAAACCAGCCTTTTGGCATAAACGTGACGCGAATTCAAAAATTTCAGTCACCCAATAGAGTGTAGAAAGAATGTTCAGCCACTTTTCATTTTCCCGCGGCGGGGTTCCCCAATTTGTCTCCCACCTTTCCCAGTCTTCCCGACAAGCGGAATAATGAACAAACTGGCCGCTTTGATAGAATCGCCAAACTTCGATGTTGCCCAAAAAATCAGCCGCCCCCTGAATCCAATCGTGTCCAATTTGACGGTCATCGTCGCGGCGGCTCCAGTGCGGATAATCCCACCCTCGCAATGACACATTGCTATCCTGAATAATTTTTTTGCATGCGGCCAAGCTTGAAATCCGGTTCGGAACAAACCTGCTTGGATAAATACCGACTTTAAGGTAGCCTTTGCTTTTTATTTTATTGACCAAAGGATGCAGCGGTTCAGCGGAAGGAATTTGTTTTTCAAATTCTTGTTTAGTTTCAGGACTAATTATGCCTTGTTCCTGGCTCTGCAAATCTGGGAAAGCTGTAGAACGAAGCCACTCTTTGATCTGCGGTAAAATCGCTTGCATCGAAGAGGGAATGGGGTTCGAGTTGACAATAAGATATTGCATGGCCCCCTCCAGCGCTACGGAGGGATCCTTAAAAACCAAAATGGGAATTTCTATGGCAATCTCTTGATTAACCCAAACGGAAGACCGCTGCTGCCTATGGCCACCATTAGCGCCAATGACGCCGCGAGGATGCAAAATGGCAATGCATCCGGCGCATCTTTTAATATTTTTAAATATATTATTCGTGAGAGCTTCTAGGCTGCTCACGTCTTGGGCAAAATAACCTTCGTAACCATCAGTGTTATCAATCAAATTTTTTATCGCAAGGCCAAGATCGCGTTCTTGGTTATTCTGTTGACCACAGCTGACAAAAATAAGTTTTTTATTCATATTTTACCGAAGAGGCGGTTAAATATTTTTGCAGTCGGCTTTTTGGCTTGTCAGGAATGGTTCTGGAAAGCAAACCGGCTTTAATTAACGCATTTACATGAACCATAGCATGATCGCGCTTTTTAATGCCAATCTTGTCCATGATTTCTCTTAACGCCTGGGGCTTGGCGCAAAAAGTCAAAATAATGTTCGTATAGCGGCCGACTTGCCCCCCGACTTGCCCCCCGACTTGCCCCCCGACTTGCCCCCCAGTTTCCTTTTCAGGTTGCACGGTTTTTTTGAGTTTTACGATAAAAAATGAAGAAAACTCGAACTCTGGGTCCGGCAACCCAGCCTTTTGCATGCCATCGCGGATTTTGCGAATGCCCGTGGCCAGCCGCTCCCCGAGATCCGCCCGATTAAAAAGATCGGCAATCAAAGGATTGCGGCGCCAACTGATTTTTCCAAACTGTTTTAAGTCAAAACCAGCAGGCAAGCCGCCGGGGTCAGAAATCTCTACCCTGTCAGGAAAAATTTGCACCATCACATGCGCTCCCGTCGCGCGATAGTCTCGGTGCATCAGCGCGTTGATCAAAGCTTCCCGCAAAACCTTGCCGGGCAGATCCGGAACTTCCTGGCGGTATAAACCGCTGATTTCGTGGCGTGCGGCGAGGTGTTTTTGTAAAAAAGCGCGCGCATCCTCAAGATTGGAAATCAAATCCCCCCGGAAATCTTTGCGATCAATCACCTGCGTGCCGGCCTTATCTTGAAAAAGCGCGCACGTTACCTGGGCTTGAGGAAAAAAATCGCAAGGATTTTGAGCGAACAACAAAGCTCCGGCATTGTTAAATTGCAGGATTTCGCCATTTTTTCTGGCAACTCCCAAATTAATCAAAATATCTTCCGTCTTAATCTCCGGAGTTTCAATTTTTGCCAACTCAAAAAAAGTTTTTAGCGCCTTGGCGCTGATATGCTGGGGGTAAACAAATTCAAGGCAATCCTTTTTGTCAAAATCGGATTGATAAGTCTGCGCGAATTCCATCAGCTTGTCCCGGCTCATTTTCTGGCTATTGGGGCCCATGCGTAAAAAGTATCCTTCGGAGCAACCGTAAGGTTTGTCTTTTCCTTCGTGCACATCCACGGCCAAAAAGTTTTTGTTTTCATCTTGGAATGGGACGATGGCAACGGCTATGGAAGGATCGCAATTATGGGCGGTATCCTGGATTTGCGATATAGACGCATTGGTTGGCGTTTTGATCCCCTTTGGAGTCTTATCGTCCGCCACCCCAATATAAATACGGCCTCCTCTTGCATTGGCGAAGGCCACGATATCCTTGGCCATTGATCTGGAAGGAGATTCCCGGAAGTCCAAAAATTGGCCTTCCCAGGAAGACAGCGCCAGGTGAAAATCGTCGGTTATCTGGCTCACTTTTCTATTTTATACACCTTAAGGACTTCGTCGCCGTAGTGGTTGATTACTTTTACGGCGATTTTTTTGGTTTTGGGCGGATCGAAGGGGCGGCTCTTTGTTGTATAGAGGGATTCCCAGGCATTTTCGTTGATTTCGGCACGGAGGGCCTTTTTTAGCCTTTCATAGGGTTTGTCCGCGCCGCAGAAATAGGCTTGGCGCACGAAAAAACTTTCGGCATTGTAGTCAGTGTCAATGAACCAGCAGGCAATGTCGTCCGTTGAATGACTGCGGATTTGGCCGGTGGTCGGATCATAAACGTCCAGACCTTTGATCTCGGCGGTCAATTTACCATCTTTTTGCTTTTTGATTTCAATGTCCGGCTCGCCGAAAACCATAAACAGATTGCCGGAGCCTGTTTTTTTCAAAAGCTCGTCGCCCATTGCCAAATCAGGATTCATTTTTGCCATCAGCACCTTGAGTTTTCCGAATTCTTTGGCCTCCTCGCTGACATGGGGGTCAAAAGCAAAACCGCAGACAACAAGCAGATCAAAACCCGCGCCCATCACCGCCTCTTTGGCGGATTCTTTAATCAAATCAGGGTCTACTGTTCCATGCTCCGGCCCAATGCAAACGGCCACGCGTTTTGACTTGCCGTTTTCAGTGTATTCGCCGACCGCGTGCAGATAGATGCCTGAAAATGGCTCAAGCCGATCAAAAACCAACCGCTCTTTTTTGAGGGTATTTTGGACGCCGGCTTTTTTAAGGTTTTCAATAATCATTAGCTCAAACTGGCCCGCACCCGCGGCCGCCGGTTTTTTAATCTTTTCGCCGTTTCCGTCCATGGGCAAAACCCGGTGCGGGGAAAGGCTCTCAACCGTGAAAGGGCCGCTCACCCGGATGCGTTTGTTATCTTCGTGAGGCTGGTCATAAAGCAACTCAACGTCGGCATAACGCGCGATGGCCGCGTCAATCGTTTCGCGGCTCATGCCTTCTTTGATGTCAGGATTATTGGCAATGGATTTGAGAGTAACATGCGGAACGCGCTTGTAAACAAAGCCCTTTTTAATGTCGCCGCTGGTCTCCCCCCCTCTATTTCCCCTCTCCCCTTCCCCTCTCCCCTTGGGAGAGGGTTGGGTGAGGGCCAGGAGCGGGTTAGGGAGAGGGCGGCCACGGCCACTGGCCGTATCTCCGTCCCCGTTGCTCTGCGGAGCGGGGACGGTATCTAGGCCCATCATTCCCTCACCTTCTCATCAACCCGTACTTTATTGCCTCTCCCCCTGAGGGAGAGGCCCAACCACTCGGTGG
>JACQWW010000018.1 GCA_016209025.1 Elusimicrobiota bacterium
TCACGACGGCAAAGACGAAAAAATTTATGATTTCATCAAGCCGCTGGTCAGGCTGGTCAAAGACAGCGCGCGCGGCGACAGAGACTATATTTTGTCGGTAGCCAAATCCCTAGCCGCCCGCTTAAAAAAGAACCGAAGAGCGTAAGATTCCCTCCGAGTCAAGATTGACCCCCATTTTAAGCATGGATGGGTGCGGGGACAAAAACCATGATTAAAACAAACTAAAAAAATAGTAAAGTTTTAAGTATGATTAAAACTTATATAGCGCGTGAAGATTATACCGATAGGGTCAAGCCGTTCCTTGATAAGAATATCATCAAAGTCATTGTCGGCCAAATGCGCGTCGGTAAAAGCTATCTACTTGTCCAAATAATGGACTCCGTCAAGAACCGCGGCGGGCCCCAAAAAAACATCGTTTATATCAACAAAGAGCTCCATGAATTTGACGATATAAAAAATTACAAAGACCTGCTCTCGTATGTAAAAAAACATTCCGACAAAAGAAAGAAAACAACTTATCTGTTCGTAGATGAAATTCAGGATATTGATCAATTCGAGAAAGCCCTGCGCAGCCTGCAGGCCCAAGGCGGATGCGACATATTCATCACCGGCAGCAACGCCGATTTGCTTTCAGGGGAACTAGCCGGCTATTTAAGCGGCAGATACGTGGAAATCAAGGTTTTTGGCCTGTCCTATCCGGAATTTCTAAAATTCCACGGCCTCGCCGACGGCAAAGAAGCCTTTTTGCGATACCTCAAACACGGCGGGCTTCCTTATTTGATCCATTTGGAGCCCGATGACGATATCGTTTATGACTATTTGCGCAATATCCGCAACTCAATCCTCTATAAGGACGTGGTCCAGCGTCATGGCATACGCAATGTCGCCTTTCTTGAACGTTTGACCGAATATTTGGCCGATAACATCGGCAGCCTGGTTTCAGCCAAAAGGATCAGCGACTTTCTAAAGTCGCAAAAAATCAACATATCCGCGAACGTCGTGCTGGATTATCTGTCGTTTCTAACCGGCGCTTTTTTTGTCTTCAAGGCGCCCCGCTCCGACGTCCACGGCCGAAAGATTTTTGAAATCAGCGAGAAATATTATTTTGAGGATTTAGGATTGCGGCACTCAATTGCAGGATTCAGGCCGACGGATATCGGGAAAATCCTGGAAAACCTGGTCTTTTTAAAGTTCAAAGAGGCCGGCTATGCGGTCACCGTCGGCAAGTTAAACGGCGGGGAAATTGACTTTGTTTGCGAAAAAGGCGGGCAAAGAATTTATGCGCAAGTCGCCTATCTGCTGCCGGACGACAAAACACGTGAACGTGAATTTGGAAATCTGCTCAAGATCAAAGATAATTTTCCAAAAATGGTGATTTCCATGGACGAGCTCGGCGGCGCCGCGCACAAAGGCATTCCTCATGTCAATATCAGAGAATTTTTGATGAGCAAACTTTTGCCCCCGCACCCAAGCTCTCAGGCTCAGCCAAATTGATCATTGATTCCTTGACAGACCCTTAACTCCAATCGGCGTAATACACAGCAGAATTAAACCCCTCACCCTGCCCTCTCCCTCAAGGGGAGAGGGAAAAATGCGGCCGTAGAATTATTTCCAAACAAAAAGGGATTGAAAGCCGTTTGAGACCTTGTTGATCTGACAGGGCTTATGCTGGGATTTCAGCCAAGGAAGATATTTACCGTTCGGTTCCAGCAGGTCAATGGGAAGATGGAAGGCTTTTCTTAATCCTTTTTGTTTGTTTATCGTTAAAGTGGCTGTTTTCATTGTCTTTACCTCTTGTTTAAAGTTTAGCTCGAGAAAACCGGCAATGGCTGGGTCTTTGGGCTTAAAATTAAGGCTTGGGAGGACCTATATATAAATGGGACTAAAGTCCTAAATGAGACTTGAACATATTGACTTTGGGCTTTAAGCTATTAGGGTGAGCATTAAGGTCAAGCTGTTTTTGGCGGCGGCCATAACCATTCTGGCGGTGATGGTCTACAGCTTCTGGAGCGAACAGCATCAGGGCCGGCTGGGCGCTATCCAAAGTGAAGCTCTGACTAAAAATTTTCAAGCCATCAATTCCGCGGCCGAACTCAAACACGCCTTTGTCATTTATGATGATCTTATAGTGCGCTTTATTCTGACCAATGATGCCGGCCTGGCGGAAGAAGCGGAGCGGTACAAAAAAATCGCCGGCGACCGGATCGCGGAAATCCGCAAAAGCACCAAAAGCGGCACGGTCATAAAACTGCTCAATGATCTTGGAAAAGAGAGCGCTCTTTATTTTGCCGATGTCGAGCGCATGACCCGCTTTTATCAGGAAACCAAATTTCCCGAAGGCAGTCCCATTGAAATCGTGGCGGTCTGGAGCAAGCGTTTCCCCCAGCAAAAGCAGTCCTTGACGCTTCTTTCGTCCTCGGGCCGCTCGCGCCTGACCAGAATATACAGCATCTGCGAAAAACTGCTCGACATAAACCGCGTGGAAATCGAACGCGCCCAAAGCTGGATAGAGGATCTACTGGAGGAAGGCCAAAAAGCTTTCGGCTGGGCCACGGCCATAATTTTCATCGTTACCGGGGCCGCGGCCCTGCTCCTGGCATTTTCCATCCTGCGGCCCCTGGGCGTCCTTTTAACCGGCGTTAAAAGAATCGTGTCAGGCGATCTAAATTTTGAAATGCCCATCACTTCGGCCGACGAAATCGGCACCTTGACCCAGGCCTTCAATTCTATGACCAGGAACCTCAAGGAAAAACAGGAACAGCTTCTGCGCGAAACCATCACCGACGCCTTGACCGGGATTTATAATTTTCGCTATTTCCAGGAAGTCATGCGCCGGGAATTGGAACGGGCCAGGCGCTATGAACGGCCTTTATCGGTGCTGATCGTGGATATTGACCACTTCAAACAATACAACGACGCCCAAGGGCATGAAATGGGCAACGTCATCCTAAAAATGGCGGCCCAGATGCTAAGGGAAACCCTGCGCGCTGAAGACACTTTGGCCCGCTATGGCGGCGAAGAATTCGTCGTTTTACTGGCTGACACGAAAAAAGAACAAGCCTTGGCTGCTGCCGATCGCCTGCGCACCGCCATTGAAACAGCCCAGTTTCCAGGCGGCGACAAACAGCCGCTGGGCAAGGTCACGGTCTCCGTCGGCGGAGCCGCTTATCCGGTTGACGCGCACACGACCCAGGCTTTGATCGAGCGGGCCGACCGGGCGCTTTATAAGGCCAAAAACGACGGCCGCAATAGAGCCGCCTGGACATAGAATGGGGTCAGGTCTTCATTCATCTGGATTCCGGCTTTCGCCGGAATGACGAATGGAAACCTGACCCCATTCTAGTTTTTAACGTTCTGTCCAATTATCCAGACTAAAAGCGCTTGTTTTTCTCTTTAAAAGATAGGCTGAAGCGGCTATTAAAACAACGTCCAAGAACATCGCTTTCCATGGATCATCCGGCAAAGCGCTGCCGAAACAGCCGCAGCTGTCAAGCGGAATGCCGCGCAGTTTAACCGAAGCCAAAGCGATAAAAAACATCGAGCTTAAAATGCCTGCGGCCGCGGCTGATAAACGGGTTAAATAGCCGGCCAGTAAAAATCCTCCGGCAAAAAGCTCGAACCAGGGAACGATTTTGGCAAAAGGCAGCAACAAGAATGACGGCAAAATCTTGTAAGCCTCGATGGCCGCGGCAAACTCCTCAGCAGGCTCCAGGAGTTTTATATAAGCGGAAATCAAAAAAACCGAGCTGACAAACAATCGCACCGCCAAGGCGGCCCAATCCTGATTTCTAGTTTTTTCTTTTTCTTCTTCTTTCATTTATCAACAACTCGATGAGCCTGGCCCCATCCCTATGAAGCTGGCTCGATCCGACCAGCCTGAACTCGCCCAATAAAAACGTGGGCGTCGAGTCCACCTGCCGCAATTTTCCTTCTGCCGCGTCGGCGCTGATGGCCAGGCCGGTCTTGGGATCATTAAGGCAGGCGGCAAAAACCTCTTGATTCAAACCTAAATCCCCGGCGTAACGCAAAAATTCCGCCTTGACATCTTTTGACTTGGGCCATTCTTCCTGCTTTTCAAATAACAAATCATGATACGGCCAAAACTTTTTTTGGGCCTGAGCGCATTGCGCGGCTTCGTGAGCCTGCCGGACCAAAGGATGGATCGTTTCAAGCGGGAAATGCTTGAAAACGACCGCCAGGTCATCCGGGTAACGTTCAAGCAATTCATGGATAAGCAAGCTTGCCTTTTTACAACTCGGACACTGAAAATCGGTAAATTCAACCATCACGACCGGAGCATTGGATTTACCGCGAATCCGCTCCAAAGGCATCGTCGTTTGTCCGGCCCAATGACTCCGGCGCAATAACATGACCGAAGCAACCAGGCAGATCGCCAAAACCAAGCCGGCGGCAATAAAACGCATTTTTCTCTTAGCCATCTTCAAGATAAATTTATTAAATATTAAATGCTTTCAAAATCCCTTTTCTTAAACGGTCTTAGATGCCCTAGGGCGCTTTGGCTCCATAAACACCGCAAGGATTTGATTCCTGCGGCCCCGCCTTCAAAACAAGCCCAGTTTGACGAAGGCCACGCCGTGGGCAGGCTGGCGCACGGTTTTTTTCCCGGCGGCATTGCCGTGGAAACAGCCTATAACGAATTCGGCAAGTCCCTGGCTTTAACGCAGACCGCCAAGCAGGCGAATCCGCCGGCCATCTATGAGGCCGCGGCCTCGCACGACCAGGTTTTTATCAGGGCGGATATCCTAAAGAAAAACGAAAACTCCGAAGATTTTTGGGACATTGTGGAAGTAAAAAAATCTTCGGATTTTCACGAAGAACATCTTCCGGACATTGCGGTCCAGTATCATGTGCTTCAGGGAGCGGGCTTTCCCATGAAAAGAGCGTATCTGCTGCATATCAACACCGAATACGTGCGCCGGGATCAAATTGATGTCCAGGGACTCTTCCGGCTCAAGGACGTCACCCATATTGTCCTTGAATATCTGCCCAAAGTGCCCAGATTCATCAAAGAGCAAAAAGCCGTGGTCGGATTAAAAGCCGCGCCTTTAATTGAAATCGGACAACAATGCGAAAAACCTTATGACTGCGATTTTATTGACCACTGCTGGCAGGATGTGCCTGATTACTCCATTTACGATCTGACGCGCATCACCTGGAAAAAAATCGCCGCGCTCCGCGCCAAGGGCGTTATGGCTTTAGAAGAGGTTCCGCAAGACTTTGACTTAACCCATGCCCAGCATCTTCAAATTCAGACGGCAAAAACGCAGGAAACGATTATTGATAAAGAGGCGGTCAAGGAACAATTATCGCGCCTGGAAAACCCTCTTTATTTTCTCGACTTTGAAACAATCAACCCGGCCATCCCGCTTTTTGAAGGAACCAGGCCATACCAGAACATTCCCTTCCAATTTTCCCTGAGAGCCCTGGGGTCAGGTCTTCATATTCAATTTATCGGCAATGGCCGGGATGATCCGCGGCCTGAAATCGCCAAACTGCTGGCAGAAAATATCGGTCCCAAAGGCTCCGTTATCGTCTATAAGGCCGGCTTTGAGGCAGCCATCTTGGACCACTTAGCCGGCGCCAATCCCGGCTACAGCATGCAGCTGCTCAACATCAAAGACAGATTGTGGGACCTTTTAACACCTTATGAAAAAAGGCATTTTGTTCATCCCAAATTCTACGGAAGCGCTTCCATAAAAGCCGTCCTGCCGGCTCTTGTGCCTTCCATGACATATAAGGATATGGCCATCGCCGAAGGCAGTGCCGCCTCCCTGGCTTATTTAAAACTAATATCGGGCAATTTTGGGCAGGAAGAAAAAGAAATCATCCGCAAAAACCTGGAGCTTTACTGCGGCCAGGACACTCTGGCCATGGTTAAAATTCTGGATGTTTTGAAAAGTTTAGTCGGCTCGTAACTGCTCAACTTCCTATTCTGTCATTCCGGCGCACGCCGGAATCCAGGCACCTTTTATTCTGGATACCGGCTTTCGCCGGTATGACGAAAAACTTGAATAGTCACGTCGCTTAAACTTTTTCTGCAACTCGAACGGTTCCCTCAAGCGTCTTTAATTTTGCGGTCATTTGTGCCTTGTAGTTTTCATCTTTAATTGAATCCAAATTAATTAGGACGTTTTCCTTGGCGCCCATCTGCGCGGCGACCAGGCAATAAATTCCGACTTTAAAATCACTGGCAACGCTGGGATGAACGGAATTTTTTTCAGGAGACAGGGCATTTACTGCCTCGACCGCCAAACTAAGGGTCTCGAGCGGAACGTCACAGGCTTTTTTAAAGGCCCCTTGAATGGAGGCAGACCTGCTGGGATCGGTTTTGGGAATTTTATAAGCCTTGGTCACTGCCTCGAAACTCAAGGCATCTTCTTGGGCCAGTTCGCGGAAACGCCTTGACCAGCCGCACAGTTTTGTCATCAGGCTTTCAAGCCTTTGCTGTTCAACGGCAGGTTTGCCTTCCTTCACATTTCTTTTGATTTGCAGGCTGAAAACCTTCTGCATCAGCGCGATGCCCATGGCTGCGGCCCCGGCTGAAGCGGAGCCGCCGCCTGGAATGGGATCGGGCTTGGCCAAGGCATCGCAAAAAGCGTTTAGGCCGTTTTCCCAGCTTATGCCTGCACCGGAATCAGCCCGGCCTTCCAATCGGCTCAAAAAAAGCTCCAAAAGCTTGATCTCCAATATCTGCTTGTCCGGATCAAAGCCTTTGACGCGCAACTGGCTCATGGCGCACTCTTCAAGAGCTCTTGAAGGGACAACGCCCACCAACTCCGATTCCGTAATGGAAACGCCGGCCGAACCCGCGATTTTTTCGATATTCTCGCAAACAGTCTTAAGGCCGGTAACTTTGTAATTACCCAGCACGGTTGAGACCTGAACCTTACCTTGTCCGCCAAGCTCGATTTCCTTGGCCCTGAGATGAGGCAGGCCGCCGCCTGAGGTGCGTATGCGCCTGGCGATGTCTTTGGCGAGATTCATGTCTGAAGTATTCAGATTGACGTTAAAATTAATGATCTGCTCTCTGGCGCCCACCGCCGTGGCTCCGGCGGTCGGATGAATTTTGGCCGGCCCGAAATCAGGATCGCGCGACTGGTCTTTGCCTAAAACCTGGGCAAGGACTTCGTATTCGCCTTTTCTGATATTGGCCAGATTTTCGCGTTCTGGTTTGGCCGCGGA